>JBCBPG010000315.1:0-5726 GCA_039820865.1 Pseudomonadota bacterium | reverse complement strand
GATCCTCTGGGAGCGCGCCGACCAGCTGGCCGAGGTGATCTCGGCCGAGCATGGCAAGACCCATGACGACGCCCGCGGCGAGGTGATCCGCGGTCTCGAGGTCGTCGAGTTCGCCACCGCCGCGCCGACGCTGCTCAAGGGCGACTTCACCGAGAACGTGGGCACCGGCGTCGACAGCCATGCCACGCGACAGCCGCTGGGCGTGGTCGCCGGCATCACGCCCTTCAACTTCCCCGCCATGGTGCCGATGTGGATGTTCCCGGTGGCGCTGGCCTGCGGCAACACCTTCGTCCTCAAGCCCAGCGAGCGTGACCCCTCCGCCTCGCTCCTCCTCGCCGCATGGCTGGCCGAGGCGGGGCTGCCCGCGGGCGTCTTCAACGTCGTCCAGGGCGACAAGGAGGCCGTCGACGCGCTGCTCGAGCACCCTGACGTAAAGGCGATCAGCTTCGTCGGCTCGACCCCGATCGCGCGCTATATCCACGAGACCGGCACCCGGCTCGGCAAGCGCGTCCAGGCGCTGGGCGGCGCCAAGAACCACATGGTCATCCTGCCCGATGCCGATCTCGACATGGCGGCCAACGCGCTGATGGGCGCGGCCTATGGCTCGGCGGGCGAGCGCTGCATGGCGATCTCGGTCGCCGTTCCCGTGACCGACACCATCGCCGACCGCCTGGTCGAACGCCTCGTGCCCAAGATCGAGGCGCTCAAGGTCGGCCCCGCCGCCGACCGTGCCTCCGAGATGGGCCCGGTGGTCACCGCCGCCGCCCAGGCAAAGATCCGCGGCTATATCGACCGCGGCGAGGCCGAGGGCGCCACCGTCGTCGTCGATGGCCGCGACTTCCGCGCGCCGCAGGGCTACGAGGACGGCTTCTTCGTCGGCCCGACGCTGATCGACCACGTGACGCCCGACATGACGATCTGGCGCGAGGAGATCTTCGGCCCGGTCCTCTCGGTCGTGCGCCGGCCCGACTATGCCGCCGCCGTCGACCTGGTGCACGCCCACGAATACGCCAACGGCGTGGCGGTCTTCACCCGCGACGGCGACGCGGCGCGCAGCTTCGCGGCCGAGATCGAGGTCGGCATGGTCGGCGTCAACGTGCCGATCCCGGTGCCGATGGCCTTCCACTCCTTCGGCGGCTGGAAGGCCTCGCTCTTCGGCGACCACCACATGCACGGGGCCGAGGGCGTGCGCTTCTACACCCGCCTCAAGACCGTGACGACGCGCTGGCCGACGGGCGTGCGCACGGATGCCGAGTTCGTCATGCCCACGATGGGCTGAGGAACCCGCGCACGCGGTCGGGCGGGTGGGCGGGCGGCTCGTCGGGGCGGCCTGCCCGTCACCCCTGGTCGGCCATCGCCGCCGCGTCGGCCTCCACGTCGAGCCCCGCGACCAGCGCCTGGGCGTGGCGCAGCGCCGCCCCGCAGCCGACGGCCAGGGGCGGCAGCACCAGCCACTCCTGCGTCCAGGCGATGCCCGAGCGCTCGTTCTCGTGCAGCGCGGCCGCCTGCATCATCGCCGCATGGCCGCCGACATGGCGCGCCAGCGTCACCAGCAGCTCGGCGCCGACCGGGTTGTGCTTGTGCGCCATGGCCGAGGAACCGCCCCCGGGGGCGCGGATCTCGGCCACCGGCGTCTGCGTCATCAGCGCGATGTCCTGCCCGATCTTGCCCAGCACCGTGGCGAGCGCGGCGATCCAGTGCACGACCGCGCCGATCGGCTGGCGGTCGGTGTGCCAGGCGCGCCCCGGCTCGGCCAGCCCCAGCGCCCCGGCCATCGCGGCGGCGATCTCGGCGTGATGCGGGCCATAGGCGCGCGCGCGCAGCCCGATGGCGCCGCCCAGCTGCAGCGGAAAATGCATGGGCCTCGCGGCACAGAGCGTCTCGAGCGGCGCGGTCCAGGTGGCGATCCGGTCGGCCAGCGTGAAGGGCAGGGCGTCCTGGTGGCGCGTGCGCGCCATCACCTTCGCCGCCCCGTCCCGCGCCGCCAGCCCCTCCAGCGCCCGGACCAGCGTGCAGAGCCGGCCGCAGAGGATGGCCACCAGCGGCTTCAGCCGCAGCATCAGCGCGGTATCGATCACGTCCTGGCTGGTCGCGCCGCGGTGGAAGGCGCCGGCATGGGGCGCGCCGATCGCCGCGCGCACCTGGCGCACCATCGCGGGCACGGCCACGCCGTCGCGACAGAGGCCCGCGGCCAGGTCGTCCGGGTCCAGCGTCCCGGGCACCGCGGCGGTGGCGATGGCGGCCAGCGCCGCGGCGTCGATCTCGCCGACCGCGTGCTGGGCCCGCGCCAGGACCAGCTCGAAGGCCAGCATCGCCTCGATCTCGGCACCCGGCGCGAGCAGGGCCGCGACCTCCTCGTCCGCCAGCAGCGCGCCGGCAAGACCCAGCGGCGGGCCGCAGGGGGGCGACGCCGGCACGCTCATGCCGCGCCCGCCGGCATGGCCAGGCCCAGCATCGCGCGCGCCTGCTGCCAGGTCGCGACGGGGCGGGCATGGCGCTCGCAGATCTCGCTCACCCGGCGCACCAGCGCCGCGTTCGACGGCGCCAGCCGCTCGCGGTCGAGCCGGACGTTGTCCTCCAGCCCGGTGCGCGCATGCCCGCCCGCGGCGACGCACCACTCGTTCACCACGATCTGCCCGGCGCCGATGCCGGCGGCACACCACTCGCTGTCGGGCGACAGGCGCGCCACCGTCTCGACGAAGAAGTCGAAGCTCGCCCGGTCGACCGGCATCGCGTTCTTCACCCCCATCACGAACTGGATGTAGGGCACCGCCGGGATCGCGCCCGCACGCCACATCGCCACCGCCTGGTGGATGTGGCTGAGGTCGAAGGCCTCGATCTCGGGCTTCACGCCATGGGTCCGCATCTCGCCGGCCAGCCAGTCGACGAGGTCGGGTGGGTTCTCGTAGACGCGGCTGGGGAAGTTGTTGGAGCCGACGGCGAGCGAGGCCATGTCCGGGCCGAGCGGCAGCATGCCCCCCCGCTCGTGCCCCGCGCCGGAGCGCCCGCCGGTCGAGAACTGGATGATCATGCCGGGGCAGTGCGTCTGCAGCCCCTCCTTCAGGCGCGCGAACTTCTCGGGGTCCGAGCTCGGCGTCTGGTCGTCGTTGCGCACATGGGCGTGGCAGATCGTGGCGCCGGCCTCGAAGGCCTCCTGCGCGCTCTCGACCTGTTCGGCCACCGTGACCGGCAGGGCGGGGTTGTTGGCCTTGGTCGGCAGCGAGCCGGTGATGGCCACGCAGATGATGCAGGGTTTCTCAGACATCGAAGAACACCGTTTCGTTCGCGCCCCGCATGTGGATGTCGAAGCGGTAGTGGCCGGGCGCCAGCGCCGTGGCGATCAGGGTGTGGCGCCGCGCCTCGGGCACGGCCGCCAGCACCGGGTCCTCGCCCGCATCCTCGGGCAGGTAGATCCGGGTGACGCAGTGGTTCAGCAGGCCCCGCATCGTCAGGACCAGCGAGATGAAGGGTCGCCCGCCCGGCGTCGTCGCGCCGGGGCGCACGGTGCGGAAGACAAAGCGCGTGTCGCCCCCCGCCGCGGCCGGCCCCCCCGCGCCCGTGCCGAAGCGGCCATAGCCGGTGAACCCGTCGTTGCGCGGCGCCTCGACATAGGTGCCGGTGGCGTCGGCCTGCAGGATCTCGACCATCGCGTCGTGCACCGGTGCGCCGGTCGCGTCGAAGACCTGGCCCTCGACCACGATCCGCTCGCCCGCCACCGCCGGCCCGGCCAGATCGGCCGTGTGGATCTCGCGCAGCGGATAGCCGTAGCGCCCGGGCGTCAGGCCGTAGGCGAAGAACGGGCCCACCGTCTGGCTCGGCGTCGGCCCCGGCGTCGCCGCGACGGCGCGCCCGTCGGCGTAGGCAAAATCGTGCGCGCCGCCGCGGTCGCCCGCGTCCATCGCCCCGAAACCGCGCATGTCAGCCATGGTCGTGGCCCTCCTCGAACGGGGTGGCGCCGCGCCCGGCCAGCACGATGTCGAAGCGGTAGCAATGCGCCCAGCCGGGCACCGTGTCCTCGATCGAGAACCGGCTGATCAGGCGGTTGCGCACGGCCGGGTCGGGGGTCGCGTTGAAGATCGGGTCATAGGGCAGCGTGGGATCGCCGGGAAAGTACATCTGCGTGATCAGCCGCTGCGCGATGCCGGCGCCGAAGACGGCGAAGTGGATATGCGCCGGGCGCCAGGCGTTGCGGTGGTTGCCCCATGGGTAGGATCCCGGCTTGACCGTCACGAAGCGGTAGCCGCCGTCGGCCCCCGTGACCGTCCGCCCGGCGCCGAGGAAGTTGGGGTCCAGCGGCGCGGGGTGGTGCTCCTCGCGGTGGACATAGCGCCCGGCCGCGTTGGCCTGCCAGATCTCGACCAGCGCGCCCGCCACGGGGCGGCCGGCCTCGTCGCTCAGCCGCCCCTCGACCAGGATGCGCTCGCCGATCGGGTCGCCGTTGACCCGGCCGTTGGTGGTCAGGTCCGCCTCGCCCTCGGCCAGCGCGGGCCAGACCGGGCGCAGCACCAGCGAGCGGTCCCAGCACGCGACCCTGACCGGCGGCGCGCCGGGGCTGCGGATGGTGGAGGACCTGTAGTCCGCAAACGGCGTCTGCGGCATGTCCGACCAGCGCCGCCCCTCGACCCGGTATGTCATGCTCTCTCCTCCGGCTGGGGCGCCAGGACCTGGCGGGCGATCTTCAGCGCATGGTTGGCGCGCGGCACGCCGGCATAGATGGCGACATGCAGCATCGCCTCGGCCACGTCCTCGGGGGTGGCGCCGGTGTTGGCGGTGGCGCGCAGGTGCATCGCGACCTCCTCGTCCTGTCCTGCCGCCGCCAGCAGGGCGAGCGTGATGATCGAGCGTTCACGGAGCGTGAAGTGGCGCCCCGACCAGACGCTTCCCCACGCGCCCTCGGTGATGAGGCGCTGGAACGCCGCGTCCAGCGGCGTCGTGGCGGCCAGGGCCCGGTCGACATGCGGATCGCCCAGCACCCGGCGCCGCGCGACCATGCCGGCGGCATGGCGCGCATTCTCGCCCGGAAGCGTCTTGGGCGCGGCGTCCAGCGACGCCAGAAAGGCCCCGATCGCCGCGGCGCAGGCCTCCGGCTGCTCGACCGGGGGGATGTGGCCGCAGGCCGCCAGCTCGCCGTAGCGCGCCCCGTCGATCAGGCCCGCCAGCGCCCGCACCATCTCGGGCGGCGTCGCCAGGTCGCCGGCGCCCGCGATGCAGAGCGTCGGCACCGCCAGCGCGCGCGTCCCCTCGGTCAGGTCCGCGTCCCGCAGCGCCGCGCAGGTCGCGAGATAGCCCGCCAGCGGCGTGCGGGTCAGCATGGCGCGATGCCCGGCCGTCAGCGCGGGACAGGCGGCGCGGAAGGCGGGGGTGAACCAGCGCTCCATCAGCGCGTCGGCCTGCCCCTCCAGCCCGTCGCGCGCGATCAGCGCCATGCGCTCGGCCCACATCGCGGCCGACCCGATCCGCGCCCCGGTGCTGCAGAGGACCAGCCCCCGCACCCGCGCCGGCGCCCGCGCCGCGACCTGCTGGGCGATCATGCCGCCGACCGAGACACCGCAGAGAACCGCCTCGCCGATGTCCAGGTGGTCCATCAGCGCCAGCAGGTCGCCCGCATGGTCGTCGATGCTCAGCGCGCCCGCCGGCATCGCCGACAGCCCGTGGCCCCGCTTGTCGTAGCCGACCATCGCGAAACCCTGCGGCAGGCGGTCGATCACGCCGTCCCAGACCGTGAG
>JBCBPG010000314.1:0-5726 GCA_039820865.1 Pseudomonadota bacterium | reverse complement strand
CGACCTCGGCGACGCTTTGGTTGCTGCCATGCGACGCTAACCAAGCAAAGGTTGTACCACGAAACACTGGCAGAACGATGGCACGCCGTGGATCTTCTGCAGTCCCCAGACTGTCGACAACCAACGGCAGCACCCGGAGTGCCGCCCGCGCGGCGAAGGCGACGATCTCCTCGCGCGGGCGCTCCTTGAGCCAGGCCCGAAGAGCCTGCCGGTCTGATGGATTGGGCAGGGTCATCCGGGGGCGCCGCTCAGAAGCTGTCCTTGCGGCGTCTGACCTCGGCGAAGACCTCGGCGGTGGGGGCGCCTTTCAGGCCGACGGCTTCGGCGACGCTCGAAACGTCGGGGCGGAAGAGGGGGCTGGTTTCTCGTTCTTCGGCGATGGTGGCGGGGACGATGGGCGCGCCCTTGGCGTCGGCCTCGGCGATGCGGGCGGCGCGGGCCTTGAGGGCGTCGTTGCCGGGTTCGATCGAGAGGGCGAAGCGGGCGTTGGCGGCGCCGTAGTTGTGGCCCGAATAGACCCGCGTCTCGCCGGGCAGGGCGGCGAGCTTCTCGAGGCTGGCCCACATCATCTCGGGCGTGCCCTCGAAGACGCGCCCGCAGCCGAGCGCCATCAGGCTGTCGGCGGTAAACGCCGCGCCGTCGTCGTCGAGCACGTAGGCGATATGGCCGATCGTGTGGCCCGAGACGTCGATCACCCGCGCGGTCGTGCGGCCGAGATGGACAAGCTCGCCCTCCGAGGTTTCCTTGTCGAGCGCGGGCAGGCGGGCGCGGTCGGCGGTGTTGCCGATCACCTCGGCCCCGGCGCGCAGTGCCTCGACCGCGCTGGTGTGGTCGTCGTGGTGATGGGTGATCCAGATCTGCGAGAGCGACCAGCCGCGGTCGTCGAGGGCGGCGCGGATCGGGCCTTCCTCGGGCGCGTCGACGAGGGCGACCTCGCCCGTCGCCTCGTCCCGGACGAGATAGGCGTAGTTGTCGCTGCGACAGGGGACGATGACGATCTCGACGGGCATGGCGTTCTCCTTGCGCGGGCGGGGGGCAGCCCCGACACTTGGGGAGCCTAGGCGGGCCCTGGGCGCGCGCCTAGGGCGGATGGGGGAGAGGCGATGCACCTCGACGTGGTGGAGCTCCGGCACTTCTACGAGACCACGCGGCTCGGCCGGCTGGTGGCGCGGGTGCTGCGCGAGCGGGTGCGCGCGCTCTGGCCGGACACGCGCGGGATGGCGGTGGCGGGCTATGGCTATGCGACGCCGTTCCTCGGGCCGCAGCTGGCCGAGGCGACGCGGACGCTGTGCCTCATGCCCGCGCAGCAGGGGGTCTGCCCCTGGCCCGAGGAGGCGGCCAACCATGCCGTGCTGGTCGAGGAGACGCTGTGGCCGCTGCCGGCGGATTTCATCGACTGCCTGCTGATCGCGCATGGGCTGGAGACCTGCGAGCGGCCGCAGGCGCTGATGGCCGAGATCTGGCGGGTGCTGGCGCCGGGGGCAGCGCGGTCTTCATCGTGCCGAACCGCGCGGGGATCTGGGCGCGGCGCGAGAGCACGCCCTTCGGCATCGGCCGGCCCTACACGGTGGCGCAGCTGGAGCGGACGCTGCAGGCCGAGCGCTTCTCGGCCGAGCGCCATACCGGCGCGCTCTACATGCCGCCGAGCCACCGGGGGTTCTGGATCTCCTCGGCCCCCGCGATCGAGCGCATCGGCACCGGCCTCGACCTCCAGCGCCTGGCCGGCGTCGCCCTGGTCGAGGCCCGCAAACAGGTCTTCATCGCCCCCCGCACGGGCCTGAGGGAACGCGCCCAGGTCCCGATCCGCGTGCTGGAGGGCCTGCGCCCGGCGACCGTGCCGAAGCCGGCCGCAGGACGGGTCGCATAGGCGGAACCTGGCCTATTCGCTGGTGAACAGATTGCCCCAGGCGCGTTTCAGGGCGCGCTCGGTCAGCGCCGGGGGTTCGCCGAGGTAGTGGCAGAGGGCGCGGGCCTGGTCGCAGAAGAAGCGGGCGTGGAAGCCCTGGAACTTGGCCTCGGGCGTCTTGGCGTAGAGCTCCTCGAAGATGAAGACGACCGTCTCCTCGGTGACCTCCATGCCGAACTTGCGCGCCGTGGCGGCGAGGATCTTGATGAAGAGCTCGCGGTCGGGGCTGTCGATCAGGATCTTGTAGCGCAGGCGGCGCAGACCCGCGTCGTCGACCAGCGACTTGGGCGGGATGTTGGTCGAGAACACCACCAGCGCGTCGAAGGGCACCTGGAACTTGCGCCCCGTCTGCAGCGCCAGGTAGTCGACCCCGGCCTCGAGCGGGACGATGAGGCGGTTCAAGAGCTCCTGCGGCGTCTGGCGCTGGCGGCCGAAGTCGTCGACCACGAAGACGCCGCCCATGGCCTTGAGCTGGATCGGCGCCTCGTAGGTGCGCGCGACCGGGTTGAAGCTGAGGTCCAGCATGTCGAGCGTCAGCTCGCCGCCCGTGGTGATCGCGGGCCGCGCGCAGGGCATGTAGCGCAGGTCGTAGGGCCGCTCGCGGCGCAGGCCGGTGCCGCCCGACGGGTCGGCATTGCCGTACTCCATCGCCTCGTGGACGGTCGGGTCGTAGACGACCACGACCTGGCGCTCGACCACGATGGCCTGGGGGATGAAGATCGTGTCGCGGAAGGCCTCGCAGACCGCGTTCGAGATGGTCGACTTGCCGTTGCCCGGGGGGCCGTAGAGCAGGATGGCCGAGAACGAGTTCACCGCGGGACCGAGGTCGTCATAGAGGCTCTCGGGCAGGATCATGCCCTTGAGCACCTCCCGCAGCATCGCCTCGGTCAGGCGCTCGTTGCGGATCGACTGGCGGTCGGTCTGCTGGGCGAACTGCTCGATCGTCACCGGCGCGGGGCCGACATACTCGGACTGGCTGAGCGCGTTCAGCGCCCATTCCTTGCCCTTGCCGGAGAGTGCATAGCGCATCTCGGCGCGCATCGAGGCGCCGAGCTGGCCAAGCACCTCGATCAGCTTGGCGTCCTTGGCGACCTGGATCAGCTGCTCGACGACGTTCAGCGGCAGGCAGAGCGCGCGGGCGATGTCGCTCGAGCGCTCCAGGCCCTGGCGGTAGACCGTCTTGCAGAGGAGGTCGACCAGCATCCCTTCCTCGAGCCCGGTCTCGGCCAGCGACCCCGGGGCACGCGGCGCTTCGATCACGCGAATGGTCGCTTCGCTCTCGACGTTCACGGCGAGGTTCACGGCGCTCTCTCCCATCCCATGGCCAGAGGCGGTCCGGCCGGCGGCCGCCACACGCCAGTGCTGGCGCGCGCATGGCCCATCGGCGCCCTTCGGACGCACCGGTTGTGGTGCCGCCCAATTGCGGCATGATTGCGGAGGCCGCAGGGCAAAACCCTCCGGCGGCCCGGCCAAGGGGGCCCGCGGCCAGGCACCGGCGGCGGTGCGCCCCCTTTCGCCCCGCCGCCCGACAGGCTAGGCGGGGGCGAGCGAAGGAGAGCCGAGATGGACACCACCGGGCGCCCCACCGAGACCGAGACCTCGACCGCCGTCAAAGCCGGCATTGGCCATCCCACGATCCGCCCGCGCCCGGGGATCATGGCGATCGAGCCCTATGTCGGCGGCAAGGGCGGCGGCGACGGCAAACCGGTGGTCAAGCTCTCGTCCAACGAGAACCCGCTCGGCCCCTCGCCGCGGGCGCGCGAGGCGATGGCCGCGGCGGCCGGCTCGCTCGCGCTCTACCCGGACGGCGGCGCCACGGGGCTGCGCCGGGCGATCGCCGCGCAGCACGGTCTCGATGCCGGGCGCCTTGTCTGCGGCGCGGGTTCGGACGAGATCATCGCGCTCCTCTGCCAGGCCTATGCCGGCCCCGGCGCTGAGGTGCTGTCCAGCCAGCACGCGTTCCTGATGTACCGCCTCTCGGCGCTGGCGACGGGGGCCGACTATGTCGCCGCGCCCGACCGCGGGCTCGAGACCGACCCGGACGCGCTGATCGCGCATATGGGGCCGGCGACGCGGCTGGTCTTCGTGGCCGATCCGAACAACCCGACGGGCACGATGATCGGGCGCGCGGGGCTGGCGCGGATCGCCGATGCGCTGCCGCCCCAGGCGCTGCTGGTCGTCGACGGCGCCTATGCCGAGTACCTGGACGACCCGGCCGAGGACGCCGGCCTCTCGCTCGCGGCCGAGCGCGAGAACGTCGTCGCCACGCGCACCTTCTCCAAGATCCACGGTCTGGCGGCGCTGCGGCTCGGCTGGGCCTATGGGCCGGCGCATGTGATCGACGTGCTGAACCGCGTGCGCGGGCCCTTCAACGTCTCGGCGCCGGCGCTGGCGGCCGGGGCGGCGGCGGTCGGCGACGGCGACTGGGTGGTCCGCTGCCGCACCGAGAATGCGCGGCTCCGCGACTGGCTGACCGCCGAGATCCGCACCGCGGGCCTCGGCGTGACCGAGAGCCACGCGAACTTCCTGCTGGTCGAGGCGGGCGAACGGGCCGAGGCGCTGAACGAGGCGCTGGCCGAGGCCGGGCTGATCGTGCGCACCATGGGCGGCTACGGTCTGCCGGGGCATCTGCGCATCTCGATCGGCGACCAGGCCGCCTGCGAGGCCGTCGCCGCCGCCATCCGCGCCTTCGCCGGGCGCAACACCGAACGGGCGTGATCGTGGACGGCGAGACCCCTGCCCTGCCACGCGATGCCGCCGGCCCCGCGGATGGCCCCGCCGAGGGCGGCGATGCCGCGCGCCCGCTCTACGACCGGCTGGCGCTGATCGGCCTCGGCCTGATCGGGTCCTCGATCGCCCATGCCGCCCGGCGCGCCGGCGCGGTGGGCGAGATCGTGGGCACCGCCCGCTCGGTGCCGACGCGCCAGACCGCCCAGCGCCTCGGCTTCTGCGACCGGATCGTCGACGACATCCCCTCGGCGGTCGCCGGCGCGGATCTGGTGATCGTCTGCGTGCCCGTCGGCGCCTCGGGCGCGGTGGCCGAGGCGATGGCCCCCCATCTCGCCCCCGGCACCACGATCAGCGACGTGGGCTCGGTCAAGGCGGCGGTCGTCGCGGCGATGCGGCGCCACATCCCCCCCGGCGTGCACTTCATCCCGGCCCATCCGCTGGCGGGCACCGAGCATTCCGGTCCCGAGGCGGGCTTTGCCGAGCTCTTCGACGACCGCTGGTGCCTGCTGACCCCCCTGCCCGCCACCGAGCCCGACGCCCTCGCCCGGCTGGAGGCGTTCTGGGAGGCCCTCGGCGCGCGCACCGGCACCATGGATGTCGAGCACCACGACCTGGTGCTGGCCGTCACCAGCCACGTCCCCCACGCGATCGCCTACACCATGGTGGGCGTGGCCGACGACCTGGCCCGCGTGACCGATACCGAGGTCGTCCAGTTCTCGGCCGCCGGCTTCCGCGACTTCACCCGCATCGCGGCCTCGGACCCGGTGATGTGGCGCGACGTGTTCCTCAACAACCGCGAGGCGACGCTGGAGATCCTGGGCCGTTTCGCCGAGGAGCTCTTCGTGCTGCAGCGCGCGATCCGCACCGGCGACGGCGCCTACCTGCACGACTACTTCAGCCGCACGCGCGCGATCCGGCGCTCGATCCTCGATGCGGGCCAGGACGTCGACGCGCCGGACTTCGGCCGCGTCGCCGCGCGGCGCACGGGCGACTAGGCCCCGAGGAAGCGAGCGAGGGAGAGAGCCATGGTCAAACCCTTCCCCCATGTCGATGCCGCACCCAAGCGGCCGGGCCCTGCGCCCCGCCCCGG
>JBCBPG010000313.1:0-5730 GCA_039820865.1 Pseudomonadota bacterium | reverse complement strand
CCCCGCGCCCCGCGCCCGAGACGCCGGTGGCGAGGTCGATGACGATCTCGTCCGGGTCGATCACGCCCGCGCGGAGCAGCGGCAGCACCGCGAGGTTGCCCGTCGCCGCGTTGCAGCCGGTCGCCGCCACCAGGCGCCGGCGCTGCAGGCGCAGGCGGTCTACGGCCTGCCCGAGGTCTATCGCGAGGCGATCCGGCCGGCGCGGCTGGTGGCGGCGACCGGCTGCAACGCGGCGACCGGCAACCTCGCGGTGCTGCCGCTGCTCCGCGCGGGCGTGATCGACCCGGACGAGATCGTCATCGACCTCGCCACCGGCGTCTCGGGCGCGGGGCGCGGGGCCAGGGAGGGCATGCTGCATGCCGAGGTCTCCGAGGGCTTTCACGCCTACAACATCGCCCGCCACCGCCACATGGCCGAGTTCGACCAGGAGATGAGCCTGGCGGCGGGGCGCCCGGTCACCTGCAGCTTTACCGCGCATCTGCTGCCGCAGAACCGCGGGATCCTGGCGACGATCTACCTCAAGGGCGAGGCCGGGGCAGTACATGCGGCGCTGGCCGAGGCCTATGCGGGCGAGCCCTTCATGGTGGTCCTGCCGCTCGGCGAGGCGCCGGCGACGCGCCATGTGCGTGGCTCGAACTTCTGCCACATCGGTGTCGTGGCAGACCGGCGGCCGGGGCGCGTCATCGTCATCTCGGCACTGGACAACCTGGTGAAGGGGGCGGCCGGCATGGGGCTGCAATGCGCCAACCTCATGCTGGGTTTCGACGAGGCCGAGGGCCTGATGGCCCCGCCGCTCTTCCCGTAGCATCGGGTGCCGCAGGCGCGGGCGACCGCAGGGTCGCCCCGCCGGAGGCGCCTCCGGCGCGCCAGCGGGCGCTGGCGGCCTGCGGCATCAGGCGTCGGTCAACTCGGCGAGCACCCAGTCGCGGAAGGCGCCGGCGGCTGGTGCCAGGGCGGGACCGGCCGGGTGGACGAGGTGGTAGCGCTCGGCGCCCGGCACCTCTAGCGGCGCGAGGCAGCGCTGGAGACCGTGGCCGGCAACGAGGTTGTCGGAGGCCGGGGCGCGGGCGAGCGCAACGCCGCCGCCGGCCGCCGCCAGCGCGAGGGCGAGCGCGGTGGTGTCGGTGAAGACGTGGCGGGGGCGGGCCTCGCCGAGGCCGGCGGCCGTCAGGACGCCGTGCCAGCCGGCGCGGTGGCTGGTGACCTCGATCAGCCGCTCGGCGGCGAGGTCGGCCGGGGTCGCGATCCGGGCGGCCACGGCGGGGGCGGCGACGGGGTAGAGGCGCTCGCCGAAGAGCGGCTCGCCGGCCTCGCCGGGCCCCGGCGGCTGGCCGAAGGTGATCATGAGATCGGCGCCGCGGCGCTGGAAGTCCTCGTCGAGATTGCCGGTCACCAGCGTGAGCTCCACCGCCGGATGCGCCGCCATGAAGCCCGGCAGGCGGGGCGCCAGCCAGGACAGCGCCAGCATGGTCGAGACGCGGAGGGTGAGCGGCGCCCGCCCGTCGCGGCCGAACAGGCCGGCGGCGGTGGTCTCGACGCTGGCCAATGCATTCGCCACCACCGGCAGGAAGGCGCGGCCGGCCTCGGTCAGGCGCACATGCGCCGCGCCGCGTTCGAAGAGCGGGCGGCCGAGGCTCGCCTCCAGCGCGCGGATCTGCTGGCTGACGGCGGGCGGGCTCATGTTGAGTGTCTCGGCGGCGCGCGCGAAGCTCTCGGCCCGCGCGGCCGTCTCGAAGACGCGGAGCCAGTTGAGCGAGGGGATGCGACGGCCGGCCATGGGGCGAGGGTAAGCAGGACTTATCCTCGGGGCCAAGCGATGCGTCTTTGCCGGCGCGCCGCGGCGGGGCAGCGTGGCGGGCAGCAGAACCGGGAGGCGCGCCATGCAGCATGACACGATCGTCCGTTCCAGATCGGACGCGCCCGACGACGCGCCGCTCGATCCGGCGACGGTCGCGCAGTACCGCCGCGACGGTTACCTGCCGGCGCGCCGGGCGATGTCGGCGGTGGAGGCCGCGCGGCTGCGCGCGACGGTCGAGGCGCTGGAGGCCGGCCATGCCGCGGGCGCGGGCGGGCGTGGGCTGGCGCAGTACTTCCGGGTCAACGGGCAGCTCGTGATCCCTCTCTTGGCCGATGTCGCGCGGACGCCGGCGGTGCTGGACGCGGTGGAGAGCCTGCTGGGACCGGATCTGCTGGTCTGGTCGGTCGAGCTCTTCGTCAAGGAGCCGGGCAGCGCCAAGACCGTCTCCTGGCACCAGGACATCACCTATTGGGGCATGGGCGAGACCGATGACGAGGTGACGGCCTGGATCGCGCTCACGGATGTCTCGGTCGAGGCGGGCTGCATGCGGTTCCTGCCGGGCAGCCATGCGGGCGGGATCGTGGCGCATGAGGATACCTTCGAGGCGGACAACCTGCTCTCGCGCGGCCAGGAGATCACGGGGATAGACGAGGCGCGGGCGGTGCATGCGCCGCTGGCACCGGGCGAGATGTCGCTCCACCACGGCCGCTGCTTCCATGCCTCGGGCGCCAACGGCTCGGCCGACCGGCGGATCGGGGTGGCGATCCGGTACGTGACGCCGGGCGCGCGGGAGGGGGCGCCAGAGGGGGCGGCAGAGGGGGTGCCCGGGCGGGACTATGCGATGCTGGTGCGGGGCGAGGACCGGGTGGGGACCTGGATCAACGTCGCACCGCCGCGCGGGCTGTTCCATCCGGCCGACCTGGCGCGGTATGAGCGGGTGCTGGCGGACCAGTCGGCGGTGCTCTCGGCCGGGGCCGAGGGCAATGTGGCGCTCTATGCGACCGGGGAGGCGGGGCCATGACCCGTGAGACGGTGTCCTTCACCCAGATGAAGGACGGGACGGCCGAAGACTATGCGCTGCTGGACCGCCTGGAGAAACCCTTCGTGGCGGGGACGGCGGAGCGGCTGATGCGCGAGCTGGCGGCGCAGGCGGACGAGACGCTGTCGGGCTATCGCATCACGCGGCTGGAGCACGGGCTGCAGGCGGCGACGCGGGCGCGGCGCGACGGGGCGGATGACGACTGGGTCGTGGCGGCGCTGTTCCACGATATCGGCGACCGGCTGGCACCGCAGAACCACGACCGGATGGCGGCCGAGATCCTGCGGCCTTATGTGCGCGAGGAGGTGGCCTGGGTGGTCGAGCACCACGGCATCTTCCAGATGGCGTATTACGCCCATCACTACGGCTGGGACCCCGAGGCGCGGCAGCGCTTTGCCGGGCACCCCTGTTTCGCGAGCTGCGCGGCCTTTTGCGAGCGCTGGGACCAGTCGAGCTTCGATCCCGACTATCCGGTGGACCGGCTGGAGAGCTTCCGCCCGGAGGTCGACCGGGTGTTTTCGCGCAAGGCCTATGACCCGGCGGTGGTGCAGGCGGGCGTGGTGACGGGGTTGCCGCCCGCGCCCTGAGGTCTCGGCGCGGGGCCGGCGGGGGCGAGCCCGGCACGGGCCCCGCCCACCCACCCGCCCGCGCCGGGCTCGCCCCCGCCGGGTTCCGGTGCAGGGTTCCGGTGCCGGTGCCGGTTCCGGGCGCCGGTTGCTGGTCGCGGCGCCGGGCGCGCGTGGTGCGGCAGGGTGCGCGGGGGCCTTGCGCGGGGCGGCGGGATTGTCATCTTGGCGCGGAGGCGGCGGGATCGGACCGCCGCCGGGACGGCTCCGGAGGATGCCCATGGCCAAGCGGCCCCTGTCGCGCAAGTCGCAGCGCATCGCCCTGCTCGCCGGCGGTGCGGTGGCGATGCTGGTGGTGTCGGTCAGTGTCGGGTTTCTCTATCGCGACGCCTTCGCCTTCTTCATGTCGCCCTCGGACATCGCCGCGGCGCCGCCCTCGCCCGACCAGCTGCTGCGCATCGGCGGGCTGGTCGAGACCGGGTCGCTGGAGCGGGGCGCCGGCGAGGAGGTGCGCTTTGCCGTCTCGGACGGCGGCGCCTCGGTCACGGTGGCCTATGTCGGCATCCTGCCGGATCTCTTCCGCGAGGGTCAGGGTATTGTCGCAGAAGGGTATTTTCGCGACGGCCGCTTCGAGGCGCGCGAGGTGCTGGCCAAGCATGACGAGAACTACGTGCCCAAGGAGGTCGCCGACGCGCTGAAGAAGCAGGGCGTCTGGAAGGGTGACGGGCCGCCGCCGGCTGATGGCGGCGCGGGTTCGGGGTCGTGACGGGGCCTTCGGGCCGGCGGGTCATCTGGGCCGATGCCTTCACCGACACGCCCTTTGGCGGCAACCCCTGCGCGGTGGTGTTCGACGCGGGCGAGGTGCCGGTCGAGACGCGGCTGGCGTTCACGCGCGAGACGCGGCTTTCCGAGTGCGCCTTCCTGCAGCCGAGCGCGGTCGCGGATTTCGGCGCGCGCTACTACCTCGCCTCGCGCGAGATCCCGATGGCGGGGCATCCGACGGTGGCGACGGCGGCGGCGCTGGACCGGGCGGGGCTGCTGGAGGGGCGCGAGCGGTTCACGCTGGAGCTTGGCGCCGGGGTCTTCGAGGTGACGGTCGAGCGGACGGCGAGCCGGGCGGTCTATACCATGACCCAGCCGGCGCCGCGTTTCGGCCAGCACCACGATCCCGGGCTGATCGGGCCGCTGATCGGCGTGCCGCCGGCCGAGATCCTGGGCACGCCGCAATCGGTCGCCACGGGAAATGCGTTCTGCATCACACGGTTGCGCGACCATGACGCGCTGGCACGGATGCAGCTGGACCACGCGGCGATGCGCGCGCTGCAGCCCAGGGTGGACTTCTGGGAGCCGTTCCCCTTCGTCACCGAGGGCTACACCGCCGAGGGGGATACCGCCGCGCGGCTGATGCTGCTGCCGCCGGAGCCCGCGGAGGATCCCTTCACCGGCTCGGCCACGGGCGCGATGGCGGCCTATGCCTTTGCCGAGGGGCTGGTCGGCCGGCGCTTCGTGGCCGAGCAGGGGCACGCGATGGGCCGCCCCGGCCAGGCGCAGGTCGAGGTGCTGGGCCCGCCGGAGCGGCCGACGGGCGTGCGGGTCGGCGGCGCGGCCGTGGTGCTGATGGACGGCGAGGTCTTTCTCTGACCCGGACGCGCACGCTCCGGGACGCCCGTCCGGGCGGCGGTTTAGGCATCGCTGCGGACTGGCGGAACGCCCGGCGGGCCCCATGCTTGTCGGGTCGGGAGCGGCGGGGCGGTGGCCCCCGCGCGTGTCCCGGCCAGGCGGGAGCGCGCGATGAAGATCAAGGACCGCCCCGAGTTCGTCACCAAGCCCAAGGTCTTGATGATGCCGCCCGATACGCCCCTACGGGTTGCGGTGGCCGAGATGTGCCGGCGCCGCTATGGCTCGGTGGTGGTGGCCGATGGAGAGGGGCGGCTTCTCGGCATCTTCACCGAGCGTGACGCGCTGACCCGGGTGATCGACGAGGGGCGCGACCCGGAAGCGACGGTGCTGGCCGACGTGATGACCACCGAGGTGCGGGTGGCGAGCGCCGAGGACAACCTGATCGACTGGCTGCGCATCATGTCGAACGAGCGCTTCCGCCGCCTGCCCGTGGTCGATGCCGACGGCCGCGTGATCTCGATGATGACGCAGGGCGATTTCGTCTCCTACACGTGGCCCGAGCTGCTGGGGCAGCTCTCGCTCTCGGCGCGGGCGGCGATGGGCAAGAACTACTGGACCCTGCTGGTGGCGCTGTCGGTGACGCTCTACTCGGTCGTGCTGATCGTGGTGCTGAGCGCCGTGCTCTGAGGCGCGGGTGCCAACCGGAT
>JBCBPG010000312.1:0-5736 GCA_039820865.1 Pseudomonadota bacterium | reverse complement strand
TGAACGGCGTGCGCCAGGCAATCGACGCCCTTAGGCCCGGGACCGGCAGCAGCCCCTGAAGCGTCTCAGGTGCGGTCCTGCTCGGCCATGAGGGCGCGCAGCAGCTTCTCCTCGTCGAGGTCGTCGAAGCCGCCGCCGCCCAGGCCCTCGGGCTGGGGCTGGCGGGGCTGCTGCGGCGCCTCGGGCGGGTGACCGCCGCCCATCAGGAGGGCCATGTTGTCCTCCTCGGGCTCGTCCACCTCGATCTGGCGCTGGTAGCTCTCGATCGCCTCCTCGCGGAGCTCGTCCGGCACGACGCGCCGGTCGGCGATCTCGCGGAGCGCGACGACCGGGTTCTTGTCGTTCTCGCGCTCGACCAGGATCTCGGCCCCGGCCGAGATCGTGCGGGCGCGGTGGGCGGCGAGCATGACGAGGTCGAAGCGGTTGTCGACCTTGTCGACGCAATCCTCGACGGTGACGCGGGCCATGGCGACGCTCCTGTTCTCGGCAGTCGGATGCGGAACCGGTCAGATGGCCGAAAACGCGCCGGATTGCAAGCGCGCGGCCCCGGCACCGCCGCATCCCTTCACTCTATAGCGCAGCGATCGAGGCGCGGTCGGCCGCGGGCAGCGCGGCCAGCATCTCGCTGACGCTCGCCCCCGTCAGCGGATGGCGCCAGTCGGGCGCCACCTCGGCCAGCGGTGCCAGCACGAAGATGCGCTCGTGCAGGCGTGGATGCGGCAGCACCGGCTCGTCGGGCGCGGCCCGGCGCTGGGCCGCGGGGTCCAGCGCCATCCAGCCGGCTGCCGTGCGCCGGTCCGGCAGCACCGCCTGGCCGATCGCCAGCAGATCGAGATCGCAGGCCCGGGGCGCCCAGCGCGTCCGCCGCTCGCGCCCCAGCGCCGCCTCCACACCGTGCAGCACGGCGAGCAGCGCGCCGGCTTCGGCCGTCGCCCCCGGCCCGGGCTCGAGCCGCGCGCAGGCGTTCACGAAGTCCGGCCCCGATCCGGGCGGGTAGGCGGGCGTGCGGAAGAAGCGGCTGAGCGCGGCCACCCGCCACCCCTGCGCCTCGACCAGCGCAAGCGCGGCCTCGAGCGTGGCGCGCGGGGCGCGGCCGTCATGGGGCAGGTTGGCCCCCAGCGCGACGAGGACCGGCCCCAACCCTCCAGCAGTCTCCTTGCGGTTCGCCATGGACATGTTGAAGCCTATGTGTCACAGCGACAACACCTGCCGAATCGTGCGGCAGCAATGACAAAATCAAGCGAGAACTATATATGTTCTATCGGGACGAGCGCCTAGCGCTATTTATCGACGGTTCCAACCTATATGCGGCGACCAAAGCGCTTGGCTTTGACATCGACTACAAGCTCCTTCGATCCGAGTTCATGCGGCGTGGCAAGCTTGTGCGGGCGTTCTACTATACCGCCTTGATTGAGAACGAAGAGTACTCGCCAATTCGCCCCCTGGTTGACTGGCTCGACTATAACGGTTTCACACTGGTGACGAAACCGGCCAAGGAATTCACCGATTCGACCGGACGTCGGAAGGTGAAAGGCAACATGGACATCGAACTCGCGATCGACGCGATGGAGATGGCCAACCATGTCGAGCACATCGTCCTGTTCTCCGGCGACGGCGACTTCCGTCCGCTGGTCGGCGCGCTGCAGCGCAAGGGCGTCCGCGTCTCGGTGGTCTCGACCATCCGCTCCTCGCCCCCGATGATCGCCGACGATCTGCGGCGCCAGTCCGACAATTTCATCGAACTCGAGGAACTGCGCGACGTCATCGGCCGTCCGCCGCGCGAGGAGCGTCTCGCCCAGCAGACGCGCCAGGAGCCCGAGACCAACGGCACCGACTGACCGGTGCCGCGCGACGCCGGGGCCAGGCCCGGCGCGCGCGACCGGGCGAGCCTGCAAGAGCCTCAGCCGGCGGCGACAGATCCCGTGTCATCCCCTCCCGATCGCGACCGCCCGACCGCCGCCAGCGCCGCTGCCGCGGCGCCCGGCCCCACGGGTCCCGAGGCCCCGCGCGACTGCCCCCTCTGCCCCCGCCTCGCCGCCTATCGCGCCGAGAACGCGACAGCCGAGCCGGGATGGTTCAACGGTGCCGTCCCGAGCTTCGGCGACCCGCAGGCGCGGCTGCTGGTCGTGGGCCTCGCCCCCGGCCGGATGGGGGCCAACCGCACCGGCCGCCCCTTCACCGGGGACTACGCGGGCGACCTTCTCTACGCCACGCTCAGCGCGTTCGGCTGGGCCAGCGGCACCTTCGACGCCCGGCCCGACGACGGGCTGCACCTGATCGGCGCGATGATCACCAACGCCGTGCGCTGCGCGCCCCCGCAGAACAAGCCCGTCGGTGCCGAAATCGCCGCCTGCCGCCCCTTCCTCGCCGCGCGCATCGCCGCCCTGCCGCGCCTCGCCGTGATCGTCACCCTCGGGCGCATCGCCCATGACAGCACCGTGCGCGCGCTCGGCCAGCCGCTCAGGGCCCACCCCTTCGCCCATGGCGCGCAGTCGTCGATCCCGGGCCCGCACGGCCCCCTGACGCTCGCCGCCAGCTACCACTGCTCGCGCTACAACACGAACACCGGCCGCCTGACGCCCGAGATGTTCCAGGCCGTCTTTGCCGCGCTGCCGCCGGGCGCCAGCGCGTGAGCGGCCGGCCCGTCCGCACGGCCGGGGACAGCAGCGCGGACCGGCCGGACCCCTATGGCATCGTCGCCTTCAACGATCCCGTCACGCCGATGGAGGACGTCGTCGAGGTCTTCACCGATGCCCTCGGCCTGCCCCATGACGAGGCGATCAAGCGCATGATCCGCGTGCACGAGGATGGCTTCGCGGTCATCGTCACCGGCGAGGAGACGGCGATCGACGCCCTCCTCGCCAAGGCATCCCGCAAGGCCGCCGCGATGGCCGGGACGCGCGACCACCCGACGGGCCTCCGCCTGCGCAAGCTCGCCGATCCGGACGGCCTCGCGCCGATCCCGCCTCCACCCCGGGCACCGCGAACGCTCGCCCACCGTCTGCTCGCCACCGCATGGGGCGCGGCCCGCACGATCGCGCTCGTCGCGCTCACGGTGCTGGGCTGCCTCGCTGCCGCGGTCGTGCTGCGCACCCTCTTCGAGTGACGCCGTCCGCCCATCCGCTGGGGCCGCGCGACCGGCCCAAGCGGGTGGGTGGGCGGGGCGCGGGCCGGTCGCGCGGCCAGGTGCGCCGGCGCGGGCCACCACCACCCCACGCCCGGAACGCACCCCCGGCGCGACCCTTAGGGCGCGTGAAACGCACCGCCGGCGCGACCCTTAGGGCGCGTGAAACGCACCCCCGGCGCGATCCTTAGGGCGCGCGAAACGCACCGCCGGCGCGACCCTTAGGGCGCGTGAAACGCACCGCCGGCGCGACCCTTAGAGCGCGCGAAACGCACCATGGTCAGGCGGTCTCCAGCAGCCGCCGGGCAATCACCTGCGCCTGGATCTCGGCCGCCCCCTCGAAGATGTTGAGGATCCGCGCGTCGCACAGGATCCGGCTGACCGGGTACTCGAGGGCAAACCCGTTCCCGCCGTGGATCTGCAGCGCGTTGTCCGCCGCCGCCCAGGCGACGCGGGCGCCCAGCAGCTTGGCCATCCCGGCCTCGAGATCGCAGCGCCGGTCCTCGTCCTTCTCGCGTGCCGAGAAGTAGGTGATCTGGCGCGCCACCATGACCTCGGCCGCCATCATCGCCAGCTTGGACGCCACGCGCGGGAAGGCGATCAGCGGCTTGGCGAAGGCCGTGCGCTCCTGCGCATAGCGCAGGCCCACGTCCAGCGCGTTCTGCGCCACGCCCACGGCCCGCGCCGCGGTCTGGATGCGCGCGCTCTCGAAGGTCTGCATGAGCTGCTTGAAGCCCTGCCCCTCGACACCGCCGAGCAGCGCATCGCCCGCCACCCGGTGACCGTCGAGCGCCAGCGTGTACTCCTTCATGCCGCGATAGCCGAGCACCTCGATCTCGCCACCCGCCAGCGTCGCGTCCGGGAACGGATCAGCGCAGTCGCCCCGCGTCTTGGGCGCGAGGAACATCGAGAGGCCGGCATAGTTGTCGGTATCCGGCACCGTGCGCGCCAGCACGGTCATCAGATCCGTGCGCGCGGCATGGGTGATCCAGGTCTTGTTGCCCGTGATCACCCAGTCATCGCCGTCCTTCACGGCCCGGGTCTTGAGCGCACCGAGGTCGGAGCCCGTATTGGGCTCGGTGAACACCGCCGTCGGCAGGATCTCGCCACTGGCGAGCTTAGGCAGGTACTCGGCCTTCTGCGCCTCGGTGCCGCCGCAGAGGATCAGCTCGGCCGCGATCTCCGAGCGGGTGCCGAGGGAGCCGACACCGATATAGCCGCGCGACAGCTCCTCCGAGACGACGCACATCGCCGTCTTGCCCATGCCGAAGCCGCCATGCTCCTCGGGGATCGTCAGGCCGAAGACGCCGAGCTCGGCCATCTCGTCCACGATCGCCGTGGGGATCAGCTCGTCCTTCAGGTGCCATTCATGGGCGTCGGGCAGGACGCGCTCGATCGAGAAGCGGCGGAACTGGTCCCGCACCATCTCGAACTCCTCGTCGAGCCCGCAGTCGCCGAAGGTCGCGGCGCCCTCGCGCTCGGCCAGCAGCGCGGCCAGCCGCACCCGCGTGGCGATCGCGGCGCCCTCTGCCGCCAGCCGCACAAGCCGCGGCGCGGCCAGCGGCGCCAGATCGGACGACGTCAGCCCCATGTCGGCCGGGCGGGCGATCTCGCCCTGGCTCATCGGGATGCCGCCGGCGACCTGCGCCAGGTACTCGCCCGCAGCGACCGCCAGGATCAGCCGCTCGATCTCGCCGAACCGGCCTTCGGCATCGAGCCGCGCCGCCCAGCCCGCCATCTGGTCCAGCGCCTCGGCATAGGTCGCGAGCCAGGCCAGGCCGTGGGCCGCGTACTGCTCACCCTCGACAAGGCCGTTCGAGACGCGCCCGTCGGCACGCTTGACGCGCGCGGCCAGGCGCGCGCGCGCCGTGTCGGTCAGCACGCGCACGGCCGCGGCGCCGGCGGCGACGCTCTCGACCAGGTCGGGCGCGGCGTGGAGCGGCACGGCCGGTGGCGCGGCCTCGTCTGCAATGTCGGCGTCGGTCGGCTCGGCGACCAGGTCGGCGGCGGTCTCGGTCATCGGCTCGGCTCCTCGTCGTCGCTCCGGCGGCGCCCGCATCGGCCACCACCCCCTGGCCCGCGCCCGGATGGCCCGGCGGTCCGAGGGACGTGCTGCGGATGCGAAGGGCGTATCGCAGCGCCCCGAGGCCGGTCAAGGGCTGCGCAAGATCGTTTCCGACACAATCGCTGCGACAGAATTTCATTGCGGCCATTCTGGAGCATGGCCGTCCGGATCGGGGCAGGTCAGTCCACCGCCGAACAACCCGGTGCCTGCAGCGGACAGCCTGAGCGGGGCGCGATCGGCGGCGTCAGCCGGTCCAGGCGTCGCCCCCGCGGCGCGGGTCGCCCGCCGCCGCGGCCGAACCGTCCGGCCCTGCCGTCACGGCATGGACCCCGCCATAGAACATCGACCGCGTCTCCCAGGGCCGCACCGCCCCCACGTCCCGCGGCCAGTCGTCGAGGAGCGCGCGCTCGGCCTCCTCGGCCAGCCCGTCGCGCTCGTAGTCGAGATCGACCGCCGCGCCGTCCTCGGCGGTATCGACATGCAGGCGCGGCGCCTCGATGGCGGCGCCAAGGTCGGGCAGCCGCCCCGGCGCCGTCCCGTCGACGAG
>JBCBPG010000311.1:0-5738 GCA_039820865.1 Pseudomonadota bacterium | reverse complement strand
GCCGACTATGTCTCGCTGCTCGAGACGCGGTGGCTGCTCGGCCAGATGCACCGGGTCCGGTCGACCTGGGCGCAGGCGCTGGTGCTGGTGGCGGATGCGCTGGTCTCGGGCGCGATCATCTGGGGGGCCATCGCGCTCTATGTCTGGAGCCCCTTATACGACGGCGAGATCGACAGCTTTGCCGAGATCCTCGGGGTGTTCTCGATCTTCTCGGTCGCCTTCTACTCGACCTTTCTGACCAGCCTCTGGACCTGGGCCTATATCCTGACGACCTGGCTGATGCGGCTCTCAGCGGGCCTCAACCTTGCCTACTGGGTCGACTGGGAGAAGAAGCCCGTCGCCATCCTCTCCACCATGCTGGCCGCCGTCAGCTTCGCCGCCACCTTCGCGCTCTCGATCCCGCTTGAGCGCGATGCCGAGGGCCTGAGCCTGGTCGACCGCACCCTCTGCACCGTCTTCAAGGGCCCCGTCTGCCTCGACGTCCAGCGCCTCACCCCCTCCGAACAGGCCCGCCTCGAGTTCCTCCTCCTCGCCTGCGAAGGCGGCCTGACCGGGGAGTGCCTGCGCCGCGGTACTGCCGGCTGGGAGACCGCCCCGGCCGAGGCCGCCCGCCTATTCCGCGTCGCCTGCGACGGCGGCAATGCCCTCGGCTGCACCAATCTCGGTTTCCAGCACGTGAGGGGCCTCGGCGTTGCGGCGGATGCCGGGGCGGCGGCGCGTCTCTACCGCCAGGGCTGCGACGGCGGCCATGCCGCCGGCTGCACCAATCTCGGTGTCCTGCACCGTCATGGCCTCGGCGTTGCGGCGGATGCCGGGGCGGCGGCGCGTCTCTTCCGCCAGGGCTGCGACGGCGGCAATGCCCGCGGCTGCACCAATCTCGGTTACCTGCACGAGCAGGGCCTCGGCGTTGCGGCGGATGCCGGGGCGGCGGCGCGTCTCTTCCGCCAGGGCTGCAACGGCGGCCATGCCCGCGGCTGCACCAACCTCGGTGTCATGCACGGGAATGGGCATGGCATGGAGGCGGATCCGGCGACGGCGGTGGCGCTGTACCGGCGTGCCTGCGAGGGCGATCACGGGCGGGGCTGCGCCTATCTCGGGCAGAACCTGCGGGACGGGATCGGTGTGGCCGTGGACCGGGTGGCGGCGGGCGCGGCCTTTGCGCAGGCGTGTGCGCTGGGCTTCGAGGATGCCTGCGAGTGGGGCGAGGCGCTGGCGGCGGAGTGAGGCGCAGGCCCGGCCGGGGGCGTGGGGTGCGCCTGGTGCACCCCACGCGCGGGCGTCAGCGGTCGGCGGCGATCTGGACCTTGATCATGCGGTCGGGGTCGGTGACCGCGCCCGACTGGCCGGCGCCGCGCTTGATGTTGTCGACATGCTCCATGCCCGAGATCACCTGGCCCCAGACGGTGTACTGGCCGTTCAGGAAGCTGCCCTCCTCGAACATGATGAAGAACTGCGAGTTGGCGCTGTTCGGGTTCTGCGAGCGGGCCATGCCGACGGTGCCGCGCTCGAACGGGACGCTCGAGAACTCGGCCGAGACGTTGCCGAGCGCGGAGCCGCCGGTGCCGGCGCGCCGCGGCTCGTAGCCGTCCTCCATGTCGCCGTACTCGACATCGCCGGTCTGGGCCATGAAGCCCTCGATCACGCGGTGGAAGGCGACGTTGTCGTATTCGCCGTCGCGGGCGAGCTTCTTGATGCGCTCGACATGCTGGGGCGCGACGTCGGGCAGCATCTCGATCACCACCTCGCCGCTGGTGAGCTCGATGACGAGCGTGTTCTCGGGGTCCTTGATGTCCTGGGCCAAGGCGGCTCCTCCGGTCAGGGTTGCGAGGAGAAGGGCCAGGGCAGCGAAATGGCGCATCGGCATCGGTCGTCCTCCCTTGGGGTTGGAGGCTGTCCCTAGCGGAGGCGGCCGGGCGGGTCAAAGGGGCGAAACCGGCGGTTAAGCATGATGTGCGATCACGGCGGGGTCAGCGCCTGGGAGGGGATCATGCCGGACTGTCTCGAGCTGCCGGAAGGCGTGGGGGAGGCGATGCCGGCGGCGATGCCGGCGGGCGGGATCGGGACGCTCTCCAAGATCTGCGACATCTACGACTGGTTCGACCCGGCGGTGGACCACATCCTGCGCCGCTGCCTGCGGGTGATGCCGGGGGCCAACCGGCGGTCGTGGGAGTTCGCGATGATCTATCTCGCGCTCCACCGGGCGGGCGTGCTGGTGCCGGGGGCCGAGGGGCTCGGCATGGGGGTCGGGACCGAGCGGCTGATCTATGCGCTGGCCGAGCGGGTGGGCCGCGTGCGGGCGACGGATCTCTACGCGCCGGGCTCGGCCTGGGTGGGGGTGCGGACGGACGATCCCCAGGCGCTGGTCGAGGCGAAGGCGCCCTGGCCGCTGGCCCCGGGCCGCGTGCTGGCCGAGCGGGCGGACATGCGCGCGCTGCCCCATGGCGAGAACAGCGTGGACTTCGCCTGGTCGACGGGAGCGTTCGAGCATATCGGCGACGACACGGATTTCGTGGCGCATCTCGACGAGGTCGAGCGGGTGCTGCGCCCGGGCGGGATCTATGCCTTCACCACGGTGGTGAGCCTGGAGCGGGAGACCAGCCGGATCCCGCACAACTACTACTTCCACCCCGAGCACCTGGTGGACCTGATGCATGCGAGCCGCCTGGCGCCGGAGCCGGTCTTCGACTGCCGCCTGGCCGAGCATCACATGAACCGCCCGATGCCCGAGGGGCTGGCGGGCCACGAGATCGGCGGGATGGAGGGGCATCTCCACGCCGTGGTGGCGCTGAGGCGGGGCGTCGTGAACGTCGCCAATGTCGCGGTGCTGCAGAAGGCGCCCAAGGGCGCGCGGCCGGTCGTGCTGGGGCTGGACGCGACGCGGGCCTGGACCACGCGCGCGGCCCGGGCCCATACGCGCCGCTTCTGGGCCGACTGGCGGCCGGTGGCGCTGCGCCCGTCTGGCGGCGGTGCGGGGTCCGAGGGGCAGGCCGGCGGGGGACCGGCCGGGGCGACGAGCGCGGCGCTCCATTTCGGGCGCGCCCGCGTCGAGGTGGCGCTCGACGACACCCGCCCCGAGGAAGGGCCCGTGACGCTCAGCCTCAGGGCCAAGGACCGGATCTCGCCCGGGCGGAGCGAGACGGTGGCGCGCCGCGACGGGCTGGGCCGCGACCACGGCCATCGCTTCGCCGCCGACCCGGAGCGGACCTACGCGTTCTCGGTCGCGCGCGAGGGCGGCGCGCCCCTCCGCGGTCTCCGCCTGCGGGTCCGCCATGTCCCCCGCGACCGATGACGCGGACAGGCCCTGGCGCGAGCCGGTGCGCCCGGTGGGCCGTCGCGCGGTCGTGAGGCGCGCCGGATGTACTGCCGCAGGGGAAAGGGTACACTCGGAGCTTCGCGACACGGACCGAGGACGCCTATGCCTGTCATCTATGCCTGCACCAATCCGAGCTGCAACGGGACGCTGGTGGAGCCGCCCGGCACGCCGATCTCGCCGATCCATCGGCGCTGTACCGTCTCGACCTGCTTTGCGCGCTTCGAGCTGATCGAGAACTCGGTGGCGCCGATCGCCCCGGGCCCGGCGCCCGCGATCAACCTGGCGCAGATCAACCACGACCTCCGCCAGCGGATCTACGAGCGGACGGGCACCTTCTGCCATTACCGCACCGACTACTGGCCCGACCGCGGGCGGCTGCGGCTCAAGTGCTGGGCGGCAGGCGAGTGCAGGACCGAGACGACCCTGACCTTCGAGGCGTTCGAGAGCGGGCGGGCCGAGTTCGAGACCCCGCGCCATCACGACGACGCGCGGTTTCCGGGCGTCCCCAACCTGTTCGTCATGGGGCCCACGGGCAGCATCGACTGGATCCATCCGCCCGATCCGCTGCCCCAGGTCAGGGTCGGCGGCTCGGGGCCGCATCGCAACGACGTCAAGTCGTTGGGGCACGGGAGCGGGATGACGTTGCCGTTCCGGCTGCATCTCGGCAGGCAGGACGAGGATCAGCAGCACAGCGGGTCGGGGCTGGTGCACCTGATCTACTCGCATGGTCGCGACGACCTGAACGCGATACGCCAGCTCTTCAGCGACGTGCTCCGTTCGGACCGGATCGGCGCGATCTACAAGACCCGCGTGGCCGGGCCCAATGGCCGCTTCCGGTACTTCTTCCTCAGCCGCTCGAGCAAGCCCAACGTGCTGATCGCCGATGCCCATGACGACCACTTCCACGTCATCACGCTCTACAAGATCGACGGCACGGGCAACGCGAACAAGTTCTACCGCGCGCGCACGACGACTTACAGCCGGCTCTACTCGGCCGACAAGGACAAGTACTGACGGCTGACAGAGGCCCAAGGGGCACCTGCCCGGGGCACCGACCGAGGGCACCGACCCCGGGGCGCCGACACAGGGCGCCGACACAGGGCGTCGACCTGGGGCGGCGGCGCGGCGCGCGGGCCCCGTCGCGCACGCACGCCACCCCGCCCGCGAGACCGCGATGCGGGCCGCCGGGGCCAAGAAGACCATCAGCCCGGCGCCCCAAGACGAGCGCCCGGACAGGCTGGCCGATCGTGACGCTCGCGCCCGCGAGCGGCGCGGGAAGCGCGACGCCGGTGGCGCAGCGGCCGGGGCAGCGGCCGAGCGCGCCGAGGGCGGGTGCCAACCGGACGCGAGCACGGGCGCCCTACCCTCCCACGTCAGTATGAACCGACGCGCATGAACATCCCGTTGCGTCCGCACGCGAAGCAGCGTTCGCGGTCCGCTAACGGGATCGTGGCAATCATGACGTGGGAGGGTGCGAGGGCGGGCGTTTCCGTTGGGTCGGCAAGCGCCCTGGAGCGCTTGCCGACCTGACTGCGTCAGGTCTCGCCCTCTAGGCTGTTCTGATTGCCGCATTTTCTTGTCGCCAGACTGAGTCGGTCTGTCTGGAAAATACTCTAGAGTTCCAGAAAGGCCCTCGCCTCGGATTCGGTCTCGAAGACGTGCGGGGACATCTGGCGCTTGCAGAGGGCGCGGCCGAGCTTGAGGCGGAGGAAGGCGGAGCCCGAGTAGCGGGTGACGCGGCTGTAGTGGCGCCCGGCGACGGCCTCGACCATGGCGGCCCAGGCGTCGTCGAGTTCCTCGGCGATGCGGGTGCCGTCGTAGTTCACCACCGCCTCGACCTGGTGGCCGAGCGGCTCGAGCACGGCGAGGAGGGCGGCGCGCACCTCCTCGATGTCGCCCTGGCCGCGGATGCGCTTGTTCTCGAAATTCACGAAGACCCGCGCGCGGTCGGGCGAGAGCTGGATGCGGCTGGCGAGGTCGAGGTGGAGAAGCTCGGCCTTCAGCCCCATCGGGTGCTCGCCGAAGAGGCGCGCGTCCATCGCCCGGATCTCGCCCATGGCGGGGCGGAAATCCATGTGGGCGAGGATGTCGGCCTCGAGATCGATGCCGGGGGCGATCTCGGTCAGCATCGGGCCGTGGGGGGTCAGCTCGAAGACCGCGCGCTCGGTCACGTAGAGGACGGGGCGGGCGAGGCGGGCGGCGCGGGCGCCGGAGAAGGTGATCTGCTCTACCGCCTCGCGGAACTTGGTGGCGCGGCCCTCGGCATGGATGGCCAGCCGCCCGTCCTCGACCGTCGCTCGGAAGCCGCCGGCGGTGAAGGTGCCCGCGAAGACCAGCGAGCGCGCGGACTGCGAGATGTTGATGAACCCGCCCGCGCCCGCCAGCCGGGTGCCGAAGCGCGAGACGTTGACGTTGCCGGCGGCAT
>JBCBPG010000310.1:0-5746 GCA_039820865.1 Pseudomonadota bacterium | reverse complement strand
CCTTTCGGCGAACGCTGCTGGACGCGCCGACGCAACGGGATGTTCATCCGCCCGGGCCTATCCTGACGCGGGTGGGGGCGCCCGTGCTCACGCCCTGTTGGACTCCATCCAGGCGCGCCAGCCCCCTGCCCGGCGCCGGGTCGCAGGGCTGCCGCGAATGGGCGGCGGCTCTCCCGCACCCTCCCGCGTCAGGCCAGGCGAGGAAACATGACGTTTTCCCGGACGCAGGGGACGCCCCGTCGCAACCGCGGGGCCGTGCGGGGCCGCCGGCCTGGCGAATCGGCAATGGATCGACCGGAGCGGGGGAACCGCCGCCGGTGCCCGCACGGGGCCTCCACGCTGCGGCCGACCGCCGGGCATCCGCCGCATGGCAACCGGGCCGGGACACGCCCGCGCGGCGATGGTCGACCGCCGGCCGCGATGTTCCGAACAGCGACAGACCGCGACCGCATCTGGCTGTGCTGCACGACACGCATGACTTTCGGTAGACCCGCCACGACTTCTTCACATCCATGCCCTCGAAGACGACTCTTCTGGAGACCGTGAGACGTTGGCGCCGACCGGCAGCGGAGTGATGTGATGCGTAACGAGGCCACCTTCGTGCGCCGGGCGGGCTCTGCCGCCGGCGCGCTGCCGGACGATGCCGGCGCCCGCCCGCCGACGGCGCCGCGGCGCTGCGGGCCCAGCCGCACGCTCCACCTTGGCGCGGGCGAGACGGTGGCGGGCGCGCTCGATCCCGGCTGGCTCCTCGGCGCGGCCTGCGAGCTGCACCGCTGGGGTCTGGTCGACCAGCTTGGCACCGCGCCGGCCGACCTGCGCGACGCCGGGGGCCGGCCCGTGGTGGCGATGCTGACCAGCCTCGCCCTCGACGGGCGGCTCGACCCGTTCGTGGACGGAACGCCAGCCTGTCTCACCCTGCTGACACCCCCCTCACCCGCCAGCGCCTGGCGCAGCCGCACGATCCTGAGCGGGCTCGCCCACCATGCCGTCACCGTCGATCTCGTCACCACCTTCGTCACGCGCGACGACGCGGCCGGCGGCGTGCTGCGCCCGTCGCGGATGGCCGCGGCACTGGCGGCACGGAGCGAGGGGGAACCGGCGGCGCGGACCGAGGTGATCGCCGCCCGGCGGGCCGCGATGCGCCACCGTGCCCGCCGCGTGCTGGCCGAACCGCAGCTGAACCGCCGCGTCTTCGCCGGCGGCGACGGCGCCGTGACGGGGCTCGCCTTCTGCCCCGACCTCGTGGCCTTCTTCCGCGAGGCGGAGGCGAGGGCCGCACCGGCGGTCGTCGCCCGCTACGTGCCCGTGGCGCGCGAGATCCATCTCTGGGGCAGCGTGGCGCGGGGCCAGGCGCTGGACCTCGGGGCCAGGACCAGCGCCGATCGCCCCGGCAGCGCGGTGGCCGTGACGCTGGAGACCGCCGCGCGCCATGGTGACGGGACGCTGCTTGCCACCGGCACCGCGCGGTTCGAGCGCGTCTGACGGGCCGCAACGACGGTCTGACCTGCAGGTTCTGGTGTAAAACTGTCACCGGGACACGCTAAGGGTGTGGGACATTCAATCAGGAGAAAACAATGTCCCGCATCAGCCGCCTGCCCGCCCTGCTCGTTCTCGCCCTGCTGCCTGCGACCGCGGTGGCGCAGACCCAGACCCTCGTCCAGGAGGCGACCGGCGCCGAGGCTGGCGCGGCGACCGGTGCGGCCGGCGCCGCCAGCGACGCCGCCTCGACGGCCACGGGTGCCGCTGACGCCGTGTCGGGCGCCTCGGCCGGCAGTGCCGTCGACGCGGTCCAGGGCCAGGCCAGCGATGCCGCGACCGACGCGGCCACGGACGCCGCCACCGGCGCCGCGACCGACGCGGCCGCGGGTGCCGTTGGCGGCACGGGCGCGACGGATGCGGCGGCAGCCGCCGGCGCGCTGGGCGGCACGGGCACGGGCGCGGGTGCGGCGGCCGGTGCCCTGGGGGCCACGGGCGCGACCGACGGCGTTGCGGGTGCGGCGCAGGATGCGGCGACCGACGCCGTCGTCGACAAGGCCGTGGACGGCGCGGTCGACAGCGCGGCCGACGCGGCGCTGGGCAGCGGCGGCGGTGCGGCCGGCGCCGCGGGTGCGGCGGCCAGCGGCGATGTCACCGGTGCGGCCACGGGCCTTGCCGCCGACGCCGCCAAGGAGCAGGCCAAGGACGCCGTGAAGGACCAGGCCAAGGACGCGGTGAAGAGCCAGATCACCAACTGATCACCTGAGGGGGCCTCGCCGCCTGCGAGGCCCCGCCGGCGGCGCCGGGGCTCAGTCGACGAAGGCGCGCTCGACGACGAACTCGGCCGGCTTGGAGTTGGCGCCCTCGGTCAGGCCCCGCTCCTCGAGCAGCGCCTTGAGGTCCTTCAGGAAGGCCATCGACCCGCAGATCATGCCCCGGTCGACGCCCGGGTCCAGCGGCGGGACGCCGAGATCCTCGAACATCTTGCCCGTGGTGATGTTGTCGGTGATCCGGCCCATCCGATCCGAGGTCTCGCGCGTCGTGGTGGCGTAGTGGACCAGCTTGGCGCTCGCCTCCTCGCCCACCAGCGGATCGTCGCGGGTCGTCGCGACGAGCTCCCTGCCATAGTCGAGCTCGGCCACCTCGCGGCAGGTATGGCAGAGGATCACCTTCTCGAACTTCTCATAGGTCTCGGGGTCGCGGACGATGCTGGCAAAGGGGGCGATTCCGGTCCCGGTCGAGAACAGGTAGAGACGACGGCCCGGCACCAGCGCGTCGTTGACCAGCGTGCCGACCGGCTTTTTCTTCATCAGCACGGTGTCGCCGACCACGATCTTCTGCAGATGCTCGGTCAGCGGCCCGCCCGGCACCTTGATCGAAAAGAACTCCAGCTCCTCGTCCCAGCTCGGCGAGGCGATCGAGTAGGCACGGTACACCGGCTTCTCGGCGTTCGGCAGGCCGATCATCACGAATTCGCCCGAGCGGAAGCGGAACGTGCCGGGGCGCGTGATGCGGAACTTGAACAGCCGGTCGGTGTAGTGCTTCACCTCGGTCACCGTCTCGGCGAAGACGCCGGCGGGGATCGGGAAGGCGGTGGCCTCGGCGGCCGTGTCGGTCGTGGCGGTCATGGCGAACTCCGTCGGCTGCCGGTGTGGCGCGGTTGGGCGCCGCTGGCACGGATGAAGCGCGATCATCCAGTCACGCGCTGTCAATTAAGTTGCGCTGCACATAACGGCGCGGCACGGGGGCGACAAGGCGCGCATCGCCGGGTTGCGACGAAAGCGTGACCGGCGCGGCGGGCGCGCGTGGCGCTGACAGCACGGGGCGCTGAGAGCACGGGGCGCTGACAGCACGGGGCACGTCTGCTAGGCGGGCGCCGGGGCGGGGAGGCCGGCAATGGCGGACACCAGGGAGAGCGCGGCGGACGTCTCGGTCGTCGTGCCGGCGCGCGAGGCGGCGGATACGCTGGCCGGGACGCTGGCCTCGATCGCGCCCGAGCGCGAGGTCGGCGAGATCCTGGTCGTCGTCGCCGAGAGCCGAGATGCGACCCGCACCATCGCCGAGGCGGCGGCCGCGGAGGATGCGCGCATCCGCGTCCTCGACAACCCCGGGGGCGCGATCGTGCCGGGGCTCAACATCGGCTGGGCGGCGGCGACGGGGCGCTACACCGCCAAGATCGACGCCGACGACCTGGTGCGCCCCGGCCGCTTCGCCCGCCAGCGCACCCATCTCGAGGCGCACCCGGACCACGTGGCGGTGACGGGCGGCTACGACACGATCTCCTATCAGGGCGCGGTGGTGGCCGAGATCGGGCTGGAGATGGCCGAGGGCGCGGTCAACGACCGGCTCGACGGGCGTCAGCGGGCCTTCACCCATTTCGGCGCCTGGCTGGTGCGGCTTGAGACCATCCGGGCGATCGGCGGCGCGCGACCCTTCTTCGTCACCGCCGAGGACATGGACCTGATCTTCCGCCTGGCCGAGGCGGGGACGGTCTGGCACCAGCCGGCCGCCGCCTATGCCTATCGCCTGCGCGACGGCTCGATCACGCATTCGGCGCCCGGCTCGCGCACCAGCTTCTTCCACCAGTGCGCCATCGACTTCGCCGCCGACCGCCGGTCGCGGGGATCGGACGCGCTGATCGACGGCCGCCCGCCCGAGCCGCCCGCCCATGACGCGGCCGAGGCGCCACTGGTGCGCGCCGACACCCAGGCGGCGGGGTACCTGGAGAGCGAGGCCTGGCGTCACCTCGGCCTCGGCCAGAGGCGCCGGGCCTGGGGGCAGATGGTGGCGAGCCTGCGCCTCGCGCCGCTCGACCGGTCGAAATGGCGCTCGGCGGCGGCGATGGCGCTGCGGAGCCTCCGCCGCTGACGCCCCTGCCGGCACGCTTGGCGGGGCAACCGTCGCGGGGATGCCACGGTGATGCGCGGCTGCCGCGTCGCCGCGTCGCCCGCGCCCCGCGTCCCCGGCGAGCCTTGAGACCGTCCCGGGCGGCGCGTATCTGCGCGCCATGGTCGCTCTGCCAGGACAGCGGCGGACGGTGCCCGAGGGGGCGTCGCCCGCACCCGGGACCGACGCGGACGCCGCGCCGGGAGCGGCGGACGTGACCGCTCGCCCGGCCGGCCCCGACGGCGCTGCAGAAGGAGCCGGACCGGGGAGCGACAAGCGCATCCTGCCGATCTCCTACCCCGTGCGGCCCGACCCCTTTCTCGTCATGCCGCCCGAGCGCGGGGGCAGCGAGGCCGAGCGCGCGCGCTATCGCCGCCGGCGCCGCCGGCTGCATCGCTGGCGCCGACCGATCGTCGACTGGCACGACCGGCTGCGCGCCTGGACGAACATGCTGCTGGTCGATCACGGCTTCATCCGCGCGCTCTACCCGAACTTCTGGCGTGTGACGCCGTCGATGTGGCGCTCGGCCCAGCCGCTGCCGCACCACATCGCGCGGTTCGCCCGGGCGGGTGGGCGCACGGTGGTGTCGCTCCGCGGCGGGCAGGCCTTCGGCTCGCTCCCGCTGGAGGTCGAGGCCTGCGAGCGCCACGGCCTGGCGTTCCACGTGATCATCCTGCGCTCGCGCGATCTGCCGGAGGTGGACGAGCTCATCCGCATCCTCGACGTTCTGGCGCGCCTCGACCGCCCGGTGCTGTTTCACTGCAAGTCGGGCGCCGACCGGGCAGGCTTCATGGCGGCGCTCTGGCTGCTGGTGGTCGAAGGCCGGCCGCTCGACGAGGCGCGCGCGCAGCTCTCGCTGCGCTACGGCCATTTCGCCCATGCCAAGACCGGGATCCTCGACGCCTTCTTCGAGGCCTATGCCCGCGACGGCGGCCCCGAGGCGATCCCGTTCCGCAACTGGGTGGCGACGCGCTACGACCGTGCAGCGATCCGGTCGGGCTTCCGCGCCGGTGGCCTGCACAGCCTGCTGAGCGACCGGCTCCTCGGCCGCGAGTGAGTGAACACCCTGGGCCCTGCCCACCCGCGTCAGGATGACCCCGAATCGCTGAACCGCCCGCTAACGACGCGCCTGCCCGTTGCCGCCTCGTGGCGCACTGCGTTCGCCGAACAGTTACTTCTGTCTGCCCATGATGTCGTGGGCGGGGGCGAGCCCTGGACCGGCCCCGGGCCACCTGCCCCAGGTCACCCGCGCGCGCGGCGGTTCCCGGGGCGGTTCCCGGGGCGGCTTGCGGGGGACGGGCGATCCGGGAACGGCAGGCTGCACGGTCCCCCACGGCGCCTGGAATGCCCGGCGGCACGGCGTCCCGTGCCATCAGCGACCGTG
>JBCBPG010000309.1:0-5765 GCA_039820865.1 Pseudomonadota bacterium | reverse complement strand
TATCGGCCGGATGCGGGCCAGCTGCAGAACAAGGGACGCAAGTTCCCGCCCAACTACCTGCACGACAGCTGGATGGACTTCCTCTACTGGGATGCCGAGCTCGAGAGCTAGGCGGAATCGCGGCTGGTCGCCGCGATGCGTTCTGCGGGGACGCATGGCGAACCATCGGACATCCGCCCGCAGGATGCGCGACACGCATCGTCGCAAGAAGGGGACGCTCGCCGCTGGGCAGTCCCCTTTGAGTGCTCAAAGGGGACGTCGTCGAGCGTTGGCGACGGCCGGGGCGCGTCAAGGACGAGCCCTTCGGGTCGCCTTCGGCGATCCTTGACCCGCCCCGGTCTTCGCGGCTGGCCCCTGTGTCACGCCACGGGCGGCCAGGGGCGGTCGCGGTCGGCGGCTTCCATTCTCGCGGCCCAGTCGGGGAGCCGGCCTTGCCAGTCGGGGAAGCCCAGGGCCCGGGCGACGCGGTCGGTCTCGACCGCGCCCTTCGGCCCGTCGATCACGGCGACGCGCAGCAGGGCGGAGGAGCAGGGGGTGTCGCCCTTGAGGGTGGTCTGCTCGAAGTAGAACCAGCGGCTGTCCCTGGCGACGAGGCGGGTGCGGATGGCGAAGCGTTCGAAGAGGCGGATGCGCTTGCGGTACTGGACCCAGGCGCCGCCGACGGCGAGGCCCCAGCCCTCGCGTCGCAGCACCGGGATCAGGCCGAGGCGGGCGCCGTGGTGAAAGCGGCCGACATCGAAGAGTGTCAGGTGTCGGCCGTTGTTGAGCTCCATGAAGACGTCGGCGTCCCACGGCCAGACGCGGGTGGTGACCGTGCTGGCTTGGCCGGGGTCGCGCGAGGGGTGGCGGCGGGCGTCGCGCAGGGCGAGGAGGCTGCGGATCACGGGATACATGGGGCCTCGCGCGACGGTGGCAGAGGCGCTGGAGGTAGGGAGCGCGGCGGCTGACGTAAACGGTAACTTCGCGTCAGCGGGCGCCGGCTCAGCCCTCGCGGTTGAAGGGCATGCGCCACCAGACGACCGAGGCGGCCCAGAGCGCGGCGAGGCCGAGGGAGAAGAGGCCGTTCCAGCCCGCCATCGAGATCCCGAACAGCGACCAGGCGACCTCGTCGCAGCGGACCAGCGGCGCCTCCATGATCTGTGCCATCAGGTCGTCGGTCGAGAGCCCCTCGACGCTGCCGCCGGCGCAGGCGGTGAGCCCCTCCCACCAGCCCTGCTCGACGCCGACGTGGAAGAGCGCCAGGCCCGCCGATCCCGCCATCGCTGCCGCGCCGAGACCGGCGAGTACCCGGCGCTGACGCCAGAGCAGCGTGATGCCGAGGCCCCCCGCCACGATCGCCACCGCATGCGGCCAGCGCTGCCAGACGCACATCTCGCAGGGCGCGAGCCCGCCGATGTACTGGAAGGCCAGCGCACCCAGGAGCAGGAGCACCGAGCCCGTGGCGGCGAGGAGCATGCGGCCGTAGACGGTCATAGAAGGTATTTCGCCACGACGAAGCCGCCGATCAACATCACGAACCCGACCGTGAACACGAGGCCGAGGCGCTCTTCGATGAAGCGGCGGATCACGGGGCCGAAATAGTAGAGGAGGGTGGCCACGAGGAAGAACCGGAAGCCGCGGGCCAGCACCGAGGCGACGGTGAAGACCACGAGGTCGAGGCCCACGGTGCCGCTGGCGATGGTGATCACCTTGTACGGGAAAGGCGTGACGCCGGCGCCGAACACGATCCAGGCGCCCCACTCCTCGAAACGGCGCTGGAAGTCGGCGAAGGCGTCCATCTTGCCGTAGAACTCGAGCACCGGCAGGCCGATCGTCTCGTAGGCCATCGCGCCGAGCGCATAGCCCGCCAGCCCGCCCGCGACCGAGGCGACGGTGCAGACGCCGGCGATCAGCCAGGCCTTGTGGCGTGCGGCGATGATCATGGGGATCAGCATGATGTCCGGCGGGATCGGGAAGACCGAGCTCTCGATGAAGCTGATCACGGCCAGCATCCAGAGCGCATAGGGCTTTGACGCCTGCGCCAGCGTCCAGTCGTAGAGCGGTCGGATCATCGCCTGGTCTCCCCTGCCTGCCGGCCCTCGACGGCCGCGCCCCCCGCGCAGGCCGACGGCCCGCGCCGCGACCGCATCGCGTTAGCCGGGCGCCGGAGTGGTGTCCAGCGGGTCGGCTCGATCAGGACGACGCAGCGGGAGAAGCGTTGCGGCGTCGGCCCTCCGGGCCGGGGCGGCCGTCCTGCGACCGGGGCATGGAGGGGAGACGGACCGGCGCTGGTGGCCCTCGCCGGGATCGAACCGGCACGCCCGAAGGCAGAGGTTTTTGAGACCTCCGCGTCTACCAATTCCGCCAGAGGGCCATGGGCGCGGATCTCGCATGGCGGCGGGCCGAGGGCAAGCCGGCGGGGGCGCGCATGTTCTTCAGGCGCCGACCTGACCGTGGGCGCTCAAGGTCTGCGGCCCGGCCCTCTGGCGTGGCCGGCCACCGGCGGCTCTGTCACGGTTTCGTTACGAATTCGTCGCGGGCGCGAAATCGAAGCTTCATCCCGCTGCCGCTGCCGCGCGGATAGGAAGACCCGGGAATGCCGCTTGATGCGCCAGTCTGCGCGTCCGTGCGGCACGTAATGCAGTATGCGACGGGGACAGCATGGCGCGCCTTATCACCGAGTTCACGGACGTTGAGATCAGCGGCTTCGCAACCACCGCCAACGCGGCGCTGCTGGACGAAGGCCACTATGTCCTCGAGCTGCTGCACCTGGCCGACCAGGAGGCGAACACCGCCTCGATCCCCAACATCCCCGCGCTCTCGGCGATGGCCACCATCCTCCAGGAGGAGGACCTGGGCGATGACGGCATCGAGGACAACACGCTCTTCCTGTCCTCGGGCGACGCGATCATCCCGGGTGTCTTCTTCGATGCCTCGGCCGAGGTCTTCGGCTCGGAGGGCATCGCCGACATCCAGATCCAGAACGAGCTCGGCGTGCAGGCGATCGCGCTCGGCAACCACGAGTTCGACCTTGGTACCGAGGTGCTGGCAGGCCTGATCGACGGCTCGGCCGAGGGCGATTTCTCGGCGCTTTCGGGCACCGATCTCGACGGGCTGTACTTCGAGGGCGCGTCCTTCCCCTACCTGTCGGCGAACCTGGACTTCTCGACCGACCCGGACCTCGCGCCGCTGGAGGCCGAGGGCGGCCAGCCGCTGGACGAGGCGCTGGCCAACACGGTCACCTCCTCGACGGTGGCGGACGTGAACGGCGAGGCGATCGCGATCATCGGCGCGACGGTGCCGACGATCGGCTCGATCTCGAGCCCGGGCGACGATCTCGGCATCTTCCCCGAGGACTTCGATTCGACCCCCACGGACGCGCAGCTCGACGCGCTGGCGGCGATCATCCAGGCCGAGGTCGACGCGGTGCTCGCCGCGAACGAGGGCCTCGACAAGGTCATCCTGCTCAGCCACATGCAGCAGATCACCATCGAGCAGGCGCTGGCCGAACGGCTGGAAGGCGTCGACATCATCGTCGCCGGCGGCTCGAACACCCGCCTCTTCGACGACGAGGACCGCGCCCGCGCCGGCGACAGCGTGCAGGGCGAGTATCCGGGCTTCTTCACCGGCGCCGACGGTGCGCCGGTCGCGGTGGTCAACACCGACGGCAACTACAAGTACCTCGGCCGCCTGGTCGTCGAGTTCGACGAGAACGGCGAGATCATCCCCGAGAGCTATGACGAGGACGTCTCGGGCGCCTACGCCACCGATGCCGGCGGGCTGATCGAGCTGGCCGACGGCTTCGGCGGCCGGGTGATCCAGTTCGGCCGCCTCGAGGAGCGTCAGGAGGTCGGCGACGACCCCGGCGCCCTGCCGCCCAACACCGTCGCCAACGCGCGCTACCGGGTCACCGAGTTCGATCCCGAGACCAACGTCGTCACCATCGAGGGCCGCTACAAGCGCCTGACGAGCCCGCTGGAGACGGTCGGCGCGACCGACAGCGAGGGCAACCCGCCGAGCGCGATCCACCTGCATGCCGGCGGGCGCGGCGAGAACGGCCCGATCGTGCGCAACTTCGACGTCAGCCCCAGCAACGCGCGCAGCGGCACCTTCTCGGGCACCTTCGAGCTGACCGAGGCCGAGGCGCTCGCGCTGGCGACGGGAGAGTACTACATCAACCTGCACACCGAGGACTTCCCGGCGGGCGAGCTGCGCGGCCAGATCGAGTTCGACGTGCTCGACGGCGCCTCGACCATCGGCGAGACGGTGGACCCCGAGATCCGCGCCATCGTCGATGCCGTCGAGGCGCAGATCGTCGCGACCGAGAGCAACGTCTTCGGCGTCTCGGACGTGTTCCTGAACGCCAACCGCTCGGGCACCTTCACGGCCGACGATCCGGATGGCGTGCGCACCCAGGAGACGAACCTCGGCAACCTGACGGCGGACGCCAACCTCGACTACGCCAAGGACTTCGACGAGACCGTTGTCGTCTCGATCAAGAACGGCGGCGGCATCCGCGCGAATATCGGCGAGATCGTCGTGCCCGCCGGCGGCACCGAGGCGGTGCGCCTGCCGAACGAGGAGATCGTCGACGGCGACGGCAACGTGGTGAAGCCCGAGGGCGGCATCAGCCAGACCGACATCGCCACCACGCTCGCCTTCAACAACGGCCTCTCGCTGGTCGACATGACCCGCGCCGAGCTGGTCGCCACGCTCGAGGGCGGCGTCAGCGCGCTGCCGGGCGTCGACGGCGGCTTCCCGCAGGTCTCGGGCGTCAAGTTCTCGTTCGACGAGAGCCGGCCCGGCGGCGACCGCATCGTGTCCGCCGGCATCTTCGACGAGAACGACGCGCTGGTGGCGGAACTGGTCCGCGATGGTGAACTGGTCGGCGACCCGAACGAGACGTTCCGCGTCGTGACGCTGAACTTCCTGCTCGATTTCGGTGATCCGATCCTCGAGCAGCTGAACAACCTGTCGAACCCGAACCGTTTCGACCTGACCGATCTCGACGGCGACGGCGAGGACGACGACACCTTCACCGGCGCCGCGACCTTTGCCGAGGACGGCACCGAGCAGGACGCGCTGGCCGAGTACCTGGACGAGAACTTCAACCCCGACAACGGCGGCACCGCCTTCGCCGAGGCCGATGCCGGCCCCGCGGAAGACGAGCGCATCCAGAACCTGGCGTTCCGCGACGATACGGTCTTCGACGACAGCACCGGCGGTGGCGGCGGCGACGGGGTCTTCACGCTGGAGCTGCTGCATCTGGCGGACCAGGAGGCGAACGCGGCGTCGATCGACAACATCGACAACCTCTCGGCGGTGCTGAACGCGCTGCGCGACGAGGATCTGGGCGATGACGGCGAGGTCGACAACACGCTGACGCTGTCCTCGGGCGACGCGATCATCCCGGGCCTGTTCTTCGACGCCTCGGCGGCAGTGTTCGGCGCGGCCGGCATCGCGGACATCCAGATCCAGAACGAGCTCGGCGTCCAGGCGATCGCGCTCGGCAACCACGAGTTCGACCTCGGCCCGCGGTTCCTCTCGGAGCTGATCACCGGCCAGGACGTCACCGACGACAGCGACGCCGATGACGGCTTCGTCGACACCGTGCCGCAGGCGATCGGCACCTTCGACGGCGTGGCCGAGCTGGTCGGCACCGATCTCGAGGGCCTGGAGTTCACGGGCGCCGACTTCCCCTTCCTCTCGGCCAATCTCGGCTTCGAATCCGATCCCTTCCTGGCGCCGCTCGAGGTCGAGGGCGGCCAGCCGCTGGACGAGGCGCT
>JBCBPG010000308.1:0-5785 GCA_039820865.1 Pseudomonadota bacterium | reverse complement strand
GGAATGCGCGCCAGGGGCCGGAAAGCCCGTCGCCGGCGGGTGGGTGGGTGGGGCCGGCGACGGGCCTTCCTGCGCCCGGGCCACGCCCCGCCGCTTGACAGTCCGGCCGCCAGCCCGTAACGCCCCGCGCACGCCGGTCAGCGAGTGTTCGCCCACCGGCGCTTTTCGCGTTGACCGGCCGCTCCCATCTGGGGGGAGAACGCACGGCCAGGGAAGGGACGACGATGTTCGAGGCGCTGTCAGAGAGGCTGGGCGCGACGCTCGAGAGGCTGCGGTCCAAGGGCGCGCTCTCGGAGGAGGACGTCAAGGGCGCGATGCGCGAGGTCCGCGTCGCGCTGCTCGAGGCCGATGTCTCGCTGCCCGTCGCCCGCGGCTTCATCAAGCGCGTCTCGGAGAAGGCGACCGGCGCCGCCGTGCTCAAGTCCGTCACGCCCGGCCAGATGGTCGTCAAGATCGTCCATGACGAGATGGTCGCCGTCCTCGCCGGCGACGACCCCGAGCCCGCGAGCCTCAAGATCGACAACCCGCCCGCCACGCTGATGATGGTCGGCCTCCAGGGCTCGGGCAAGACGACGACGACCGGCAAGCTCGCCAAGCGGCTGAAGGAGAAGGACGGCAAGCGGGTCCTGATGGCCTCGCTCGACACCCGCCGCCCGGCCGCGATGGAGCAGCTCGCCACCCTCGGCACCCAGATCGGCGTCGACACCCTGCCGATCCAGCCGGGCCAGACCCCGGTCCAGATCGCAAAACGCGCGACCACGCAGGCCAGCCTCGGCGGCTACGACGTCGTCATGCTCGACACCGCCGGCCGGCTCTCGATCGACGAGGAGCTGATGGCCGAGGTCGAGGCCGTCCGCGACACCGCCCGCCCCCGCGAGACCCTGCTGGTCGTCGACGGCCTCACCGGCCAGGACGCCGTCAACACGGCCGAGAACTTCGACACCCGCATCGGCGTCAGCGGCGTGATCCTGACCCGCATGGACGGTGACGGACGCGGCGGCGCGGCGCTCTCGATGCGCGCGGTCACCGGCAAGCCGATCAAGTTCGTCGGCCTCGGCGAGAAGATGGACGCGCTCGAGGAGTTCCATGCCGAGCGCGTCGCGGGCCGCATCCTCGGCATGGGCGACATCGTCAGCCTCGTCGAGAAGGCGCAGGAGACGATGGAGGCCGAAGAGGCCGAGCGCATGATGAAGCGGTTCCAGAAGGGCCGCTTCGACATGAACGACCTCAGGAACCAGCTCGAGCAGATGCAGAAGATGGGGGGCATGCAGTCGATCATGGGCATGCTGCCCGGCATGGGGAAGATGACCAAGCAGCTCGAGGAGAGCGGCATGGACGACAAGGTCATCCGCCGCCAGATCGCGATCATCCAGTCCATGACCAAGGCCGAGCGGCGCAAGCCCGAGCTGATGGCCGCCAGCCGCAAGAAGCGCGTCGCCGCCGGCTCGGGCATGGAGGTCTCGGACGTCAACAAGCTGCTCAAGATGCACCGCCAGATGGCGGACATGATGAAGAAGATGGGCAAGATGGGCGGCAAGCGCGGCATGCGCGGCATGCTCGGCCAGATGATGGGCATGGGTGGCGGCGGCCTGCCGGCGGGCATGAACCCCGGCATGGCGGCCCAGGCCCGCGCCCAGGGCGGCAAGGCCGCGCAGGCGGTGCAGGGCCAGGGCAAGGGAGTGGGCAAGGGCCTCGGTGGCGGCCTCGGCGGCGCCCTGCCGCCGGGCTTCCCCGGCCTGCCGGGCCCCGGCGGCCCGGCGCTGCCCCCCGGCCTCGGCGGTCTGGGGAGCAAGAAGAAGTGACCGCCGCCGCCATGCTGGGGATCCGCTGCACCACGCCGCCGGCGGGCGCCGCCGCGCGTGCCGCCGCGGCCCACCGCGCCGTGCTGCCGGCGCTCGAGACCGCGCGACTGCGGCTCCGCGCACCCGTCATCACCGACTTCCCGCTCTGGCGCGCGATCTATGCCGCGCCCGAGGCCGTGCATTTCGGCGGCCCCTTCGAGGCCGAGACCGCCTGGGAGGCCTTCTCGGTCTACACCGCCGGCTGGCTGCTGCATGGCCACGGTCTCTGGGCGGTCGAGCGGCGGGCCGACGGCGTGCTGCTCGGCTTCGTGCATCTCGGCCTCGAATGGGATGACGAGGAGCCCGAGCTCGGCTGGATGTTCGCGCCCGAGGCGCGCGGCCAGGGCTATGCGTCCGAGGCCGCGGCCGCGGCGCGTGACCATGCGCTCGCGCTCATGCCCACCTGCGTCAGCGCCATCGACCCCGAGAACGCGCCCTCGCGCGGCGTCGCCCGCCGTCTCGGCGCCACGCTCGACGAGGCGGCGACGGCGGCGCAGGGCATCGGCATCTGGCGCCACGGGGCTGCGCGGCCATGACCGTCACCCTCACCGCCACGCCGGTCGTCGAGACCGAGCGGCTGATCCTGCGCGCGCCCGAGGCCGGCGACTGGCCCGCCTGGGAGGCCTTCTTCACCTCCGATCGCGCGCAGTACGTCGGCGGGCCGGGCGACAGCGGGCAGGCCTGGCGCGCCTTCGGCCACATCATCGGCCACTGGGTGCTGCGCGGCTGGGGCTCCTTCATCGCGACGCTGCGCGCCGACGGCCGCCCGGTCGGCCAGATCGGCCCCTGGTACCCCGCCGGCTGGCCCGAGCGGGAGCTCGGCTGGACGATCTGGGACCCCGCGATCGAGGGTACCGGCATCGCCGCCGAGGCCGCGACCGCCGCCCGCCTCCACGCCTATCGCACGCTCGGCTGGGTCACCGCCGTCAGCTATGTCGACCATGGCAACGCCCGCTCGGTGCGCCTCGCCGAGCGCCTCGGCTGCACGCTGGAGCCCGACGCCGCCACGCCGCGGGGCGAGCCCTGCCACGTCTACCGCCACCCCTCGCCCGCCGCCCTCGGCGTGGAGGCGGCATGACCATCCCCGTCCTCGAGACCGAGCGCCTGACGCTCCGCGCACCGGCCGAGCGCGACATCCCCGACTGGATCGCCTTCAGCCGCGACGCGGAGCGGACACGCTTCGTCGGCGGGCCGCAGGCGCCCAACGCGGTCTGGCGCGGGCTGGCCACCTATCTCGGCCACTGGGCGATCCGCGGCTATGGCATGTGGGCGGTGGACGAGCGCGCGACCGGCCGGCACTGCGGCGTCGTCGGCCCCTGGTATCCCGGCGGCTGGCCCGAGCCCGAGATCGGCTGGACGCTGCTGGCCCATGCCGAGGGCCGCGGCATCGCCCGCGAGGCGGCGCTGGCCGCGCGCGACTGGGTCTACGGCACGCTCGGCTGGGAGACCTGCATCAGCCTGATCGACCCTGAGAACGCCCGCTCCATCGCGCTCGCCGAACGCCTCGGCGCGCGCCACGACGGCGACTTCACCCACGACGAGCACGGCTTCATGCGCCTCTACCGCCACCCCGCCCCCGCCGATCTCGCGGGCGCAGGGGCGGCTGGCGCTGCCAGCGAGGGAGCGGCGCGATGACCGACCAGACCGTGACGCCGCAGGCCGAGACCGACGCCGAGCGCGCCGAGCGCCTGCTCGCCGAGCTGCGCGCCTCGATCGACAACCTCGACGCGATCCTCGTCCACACCCTGGCCGAGCGCTTCCGCTGTACCCAGGCGGTCGGCCGGCTCAAGGCCGCGCACGCCCTGCCGCCCGCCGACCCCGCCCGCGAGGCGCGCCAGATCGCCCGCCTCGACGCGCTGGCCGAGGCCTCGGGCCTCGACCCCGATTTCGCGCGCAAGTTCCAGCGCTTCATCATCGACGAAGTCATCCGCCACCACCGCCGCCTCCAGGACTGAGGGGCGCGCACGATCCCGGGCGCCAGGCCCGACCACCGACCGGTCCCGCGGGGACCACATCGAACCGAGAGAAGGAACGACCACATGGCCATCAAGATCGGGCTCGCCCGGGGCGGCTCGAAAAAGCGCCCCTTCTACCGCATCGTCGCCGCCGACAGCCGCATGCCGCGCGACGGCCGCTTCATCGAGAAGCTCGGCACCTACAACCCGCTCCTGCCCAAGGACAGCGAGGCCCGCGTCCAGATGGACATGGAGCGCGTGCGGCACTGGCTCGACCACGGCGCGCAGCCGACCGACCGCGTGGCGCGCTTCCTCGAGGCAGCCGGCGTGCGCGACAAGGCCGAGCGCGCCAACATGAAGAAGGCCGAGCCCGGCAAGAAGGCGCAGGAGCGCGCCAAGGAACGGGCCGAGAAGGAGGAGGCGCGCAAGGCCGCCGAGGCCGAGGCCGCCGCCGCTGCCGCCGAAGCACCCGCCGAGGCGCCCGCCGAGGAGGCCGCGGCCGAGGCGCCCGCCGAAGAGCAGGCCGCCAGCTGAGCCCGGCTTCGGCCGGGGGCCGGCGATGGAGCGCTTCTCTCCCGCCTTCCGCGACGAGCTGGAGCGGCTGATGCGGCTGCGTCGCGACGTCCGCCGCTTCCGGCCCGATCCGGTCCCGGCGGCGGCGCTGGCGCGGTGCCTGCAGGCCGTGCGCCTCGCCCCCTCGGTCGGCCTGTCCGAGCCCTGGCGCCTGGTCCGCGTGGCCAGCCGCACGGCCCGCAGCGCCGCCCGCGCCAATGTCGAGGCGGCCAATTCGCAGGCCCTTGCCGGCTATCGCGGTGAACGGGCGGCGGCCTATGCCCGCCTCAAGCTCCACGGCCTCGACGAGGCGCCGGAGCAGTTCGCGGTCTTCTGCGACGACGCCACGGGCAAGGGCGCGGGTCTTGGCGTCGCCACGATGCCCGAGATGCGCCGCTACTCGGTCGTCGCCGCGATCCAGAACCTCTGGCTCGCCGCGCGGGCCGAGGGGCTGGGCCTCGGCTGGGTCTCGATCCTCGACCCCGCGCCGCTCACCGCCGCGCTGGACGTGGCCGAGGACTGGCACCTCGTCGCCTATCTCTGCCTCGGCTGGCCGGCCGCGGAGAGCGAGACCCCCGCGCTCGAGACCGCGGGCTGGGAGCACCGCGCCCCCGCCCTCGACATCCTCGAACGCTGAGATGGCCGAGGACACCCGCATCTGCCTCGGCGCCATCGCCGGCGCCCATGGCGTCCGCGGCGACGTGCGCCTCAAGTCCTTCTGCGCCGAACCCGCCGACATCGCCGCCTATGGGCCGCTGGAAACCGAGGGGCGCGACCGCCGCTTCGCCGTGCGCCTCCTCAAGCCGGTCAAGGAGGGCTTCGCCGCCCGTCTCGAGGGCGTCGCCACGCGCGAGGCGGCCGAGGCGCTGCGCGGCACCCGCCTCTATGTCGAGCGCACCCGCCTGCCGCGCCTGCCCGACGACGAGTTCTACCACGCCGACCTCGTGGGCCTCGAAGTGCGCGACACCGGCGGCACCCGCCTCGGCCGCGTCCGCGCGATCCACGACCACGGCGCCGGCGACGTGATCGAACTCCATGACGGCCCCGCCGCGGGCCTGATGCTCCCCTTCACCCGCTGGGCCGTTCCCACCGTCGACCTCGCCGCCGGGGTGATGGTGGCCGACCCGCCGCCGGAGGACGAGGAGGAAGAGCCGTGACCGAAGACGACGTCCCGCGCCGCGACGAGGCCGCGCTGCAGGTGGTGCGCCGGTTCCTTCGCGAGACCTGGGATCCGGTTGGCGTCGGCGATCTCCCGCAGTGCCACGATGCGCATGACAGCGCCGCGGCAGGGCTCGCGACCATGCTGACGCGCGGCGCAGCCGAGGCGGCGATCGAGCACCGGCCGATCGACGTCCCCGGGCGCATGGGCCTCGACCGAAACCCGTTGCAGCGCGAGCGCGTCCCCGCCATCCGGGCCGCGCTGGTCGATGCGGCGGC
>JBCBPG010000307.1:0-5792 GCA_039820865.1 Pseudomonadota bacterium | reverse complement strand
GTCTCGCCGGAGAGCGCGGCCAAGCTCAGGGTCGAGGCCGGCACGCTGCCGTCCTGGGACCTGACGCGCCGCCAGCTCTGCGACCTGGAGCTGCTGATGAACGGCGGCTTCACCCCGCTGAAGGGCTTCCTGGGCGAGGCCGACTACCACCGGGTGGTCGAGGAGATGCGGCTCGCCGACGGTTCGCTCTGGCCGATGCCCATCACGCTGGATGTGAACGAGAAATTCGCCGGGGAGATCGAGCCCGGCCAGGACATCGCGCTGCGCGACCCCGAGGGCGTGATCCTCGCCATCCTCTCGGTCACCGACAAGTGGGTGCCGAACAAGGCGCGCGAGGCCGAGAAGGTCTTCGGTGCCGACGACCTCGCCCACCCGGCGGTGCGCTACCTGCACGACACGGCCGGCAGCGTGTACCTGGGCGGGCCGGTGACGGGCCTGCAGCAGCCGATCCACTACGACTACAAGGCGCGGCGCGACACGCCGAACGAGCTGCGGTCTTACTTCCGCAAGCTCGGCTGGCGCCGGGTCGTGGCGTTCCAGACGCGCAACCCGCTGCACCGCGCGCACCAGGAGCTGACCTTCCGCGCCGCCAAGGAGGCGCGCGCCAACCTGATGATCCACCCGATCGTCGGCATGACCAAGCCGGGCGACGTGGATCACTTCACGCGCGTGCGCTGCTATGAGGCCGTGCTGGACAAGTACCCGGCCTCGACCACGCACCTGTCGCTGCTGAACCTGGCGATGCGCATGGCCGGCCCGCGCGAGGCGGTGTGGCACGGGCTGATCCGGCGCAACCACGGCTGCACCCACTTCATCGTGGGTCGCGACCATGCCGGGCCCGGCAAGAACAGCGAGGGCCAGGACTTCTATGGTCCCTACGACGCGCAGGAGATGTTCCAGCAGTACCAGGACGAGATCGGCATCGAGATGGTGCCCTTCAAGCAGATGGTCTGGGTCGAGGAGCGGGGCGAGTACATGCCGGCCGACGAGGTGCCGGAGGGCGCGACGGTCCTCGCCCTCTCGGGCACCGAGCTGCGCCGGCGTCTTGCCGAGGGGATCGACATCCCCGAATGGTTCTCGTTCCCCGAGGTCGTGACCGAGCTCCGCCGGACCCATCCGCCACGCGGCAAGCAGGGGTTCACGGTGTTCTTCACGGGCCTCTCGGGCTCGGGAAAATCCACCATTGCCAATGCCTTGATGGTCAAGCTGATGGAGCTGGGCGGCCGGCCGGTGACGCTGCTGGACGGTGACGTGGTGCGCAAGCACCTGTCCTCGGAACTCGGCTTCTCCAAGGAGCACCGCGACATCAACATCCGCCGCATCGGCTATGTCGCCTCGGAGATCACCAAGAACGGCGGCATCGCGATCTGCGCGCCCATCGCGCCCTATGCCAGCACCCGGCGCACGGTGCGCGAGATGATCGAGGCCTGTGGCGCCTTCGTCGAGGTCCATGTCGCGACGCCGCTGGAGGAGTGCGAGAAGCGCGACCGCAAGGGCCTCTACAAGCTGGCGCGGGCGGGCAAGATCAAGGAGTTCACCGGGATTTCGGATCCTTACGAGGCGCCCGAGACGCCGGAGCTGCGGGTCGACACCCTCAATGTCTCGCCCGACGACTGCGCGCAGGACGTGATGCTGAAGCTGGAGAGCCTGGGGCTGTTCGGCCGCGGCGGCGACTGAGGCCCCTGCCCGGACCGGGGGCCTGCGGCCGTTCCCTGCGGGACCGGGCCTCCGGCATGGGTGGGGCGTCGGGTCTCGGGCGGCGGGTCTCGGGCGGCGGGTTCCGGGTGTCGGGTTCCGGGTGTCCGGTTCCGGGCGTCTGGCGGGGAGCCGGAAAGGGAGCGGCACCAAGTCCAGCACCGGGGTCGGCTTTCGGGCCCGGAATGGCGCTGGGTGAGCCGGAAAGTTTCTGCGTGTTGTCGCAGGGGCCTGGCCGGGTTTTCAGGCATGACGAAGATCAATCGGAACCCGGTGATACCGCGTTCTGACGCGGTTTGGCGGTCGTTTCTGGCCGTTCGAGCGCTTTGCCGGGCGGGTCCCGGCCGCCACGGGAAGTGCCGCGGTAAATGCCGGGGCGAACACCGGGGCGAACGCCGCGGGGAACGCTGCCGGGCGCGGATTGCGGGCCCTGCCGGTGGTCAGCCTCCGGGCCGGTCCGGGTGTTGGTCGGGGTGCTGGGCCGGATGCTGGTCGGGGCGCCGGGCCTCGATGGCGGCGGCGAGGTCGTCGGCGGTGATCGCGGGCTCGGCGCCACCGGTGGTGATGGCGCGGCGAAGGGCGGCACGGGCGGCGGCGTCGACGGCGCCCTCGATCGCGGCACCCGAGAGGCCGTCCAGCCGGTCGGCATGGGCGGCGGGGTCGAGCTCCGGGGCAAGGGCGCGGCCGCGGAGCTTGAGCTCGAGGATCTCGGCGCGGGCCGCGCGGTCGGGCAGGCCGACCTCGATCACGCGGTCGAAGCGGCCGGGGCGGAGCAGCGCCGGGTCGATGGCGCCGACGCGGTTGGTCGCGGCGAGCAGGAAGATGCCGGGCCCGCGCTCGATCCCGTCGATCTCGACCAGGAGCTGGGCGACGAGGCGCTGGAGCGCGGGCTCGGCCGCGCCGCGGGCGGGCGCGATGGCGTCGAGCTCGTCGAGGAACAGGACGACCGGCGCGGCCTGGCGGGCGCGGTCGAAGATGTCGGCGACCGCGCGCTCGGCCTCGCCCAGGTAGCGCGACAGCAGGCGTGAGCCGCGGGCGACGAGGAAGGGTGCGTCGACCTCGCCGGCGAGCGCGCGGGCGAGCAGGGTCTTGCCGGTGCCGGGAGGGCCCGCGAGCAGGACGCCGCGCCCGACCTCGACGCCGAGGCGGCGGGCGGTGGCGGCATGGGTGCGCGGCCAGACGAAGGCCTCGACCAGCGCGTCGCGCGCCGCGTCGAGCCCGCCGATATCGGCGAAGCGCGCGGCGGGTCGGCTGACGACGAGATCGCGCAGCAGGCTGGGGCCGACCTCGCGAAAGGCGCCGTCGAGATCGGCGGGGCCGACGGCGACGGGCGCGCCCGGGGTCGCGTCGGCGCGGCAGGCGGCGGCGAGGCAGGCCTCGCGCGCCAGCGCGGCGAGATCGGCGCCGGTATAGCCCTCGGCCCGCGCGGCCACGGCCTTGAGGTCGGTCTCGGGCGCGAGCGGCGTCTTGGCGAGGTGCAGCGCCAGGATCGCGGCGCGGGCGGGGGCGTCGGGCGCGTCGAAGCGGATCTCGCGGTCGAAGCGGCCGGGGCGGCGGAGCGCGAGGTCGAGCGCGTCGGGCATGTTGGTCGCGCCGATCACGACGACGTCGCCGCGGCCCTCAAGCCCGTCGAGCAGCGTGAGGAGCTGCGCGACGACGCGGCGTTCGAGCTGACGATCCTCGGACATCGCGCCGCGGCGGGGGGCCAGCGCGTCGATCTCGTCGATGAAGATGATGGCGGGGGCGCCGCGCGCGGCCTCGGCGAAGAGGCGGCGCAGGCGCTTCTCGCTCTCGCCGTAGTGCTTGGCGACGATCTCGCCCGCGTCGATGGCGAAGAAGGTGGCGTCGGTCGCCTCGGCCAGGCAGCGCGCGAGCAGCGTCTTGCCGGTGCCGGGCGGGCCGGTGAAGAGCACGCCGCGCGGGGGCGCGAGGCCGAGGGTGGCGAAGAGGTCGGGGCGGCGTAGCGGCAGTTCGACCATCTCGCGCACGCGGCGGATCTGGTCGTCGAGCCCCGCGATGCCGGGGAAGCCGGTGGCGATGCCGTCGGTGATCGCGATGTCGGTGGCAGGCGTCAGGCGGGCGGGAGCGTCGGGCGCGAGGCGGGTGACGCGCAGCGCGTGGGCGGGCAGCGCGCGCAGGCGCAGCGTCTCGCCCGGGACCAGCGGCCGGTCGGCCAGCGCCTCGACCAGGGCGGCGGGGGCGAGGGGGAAGGCGCGGTCGCCCTCGACCACCTCGAAGGCGGCGGCGGTGGCAGGGACTGGGGCCGCGGGGGCCAGCGTCACGCTGTCGCCGAGGGCGAGGCCGGCGCTGCGGCGCGCGCCGTCGTCCAGCGCGATCTCGGCGCTGCCGGCGGGGCCGCGCAGGACGCGCAGGCAGAGGAGGGGCCCGGTGCCGTCCGGGCGGTGCAGCGCGACGGTGTCGCCGGTGGCCAGGCCGAGGGTGGCGAGCACCGGGCCCGGCAGCCGGGCGAGCCCGGCATCGGCATGCGCGGCGCCGAGGGCACCTGCGACCAGCGTCGCGCGGGGCGGGGGCGCGGCGTCGGGGCTCATCCCGCGGCGCCGCCCGCCAGCGGCAGCGTCACCTCGAGCAGGCCGTTGCGAAGCGACCATTGGGGGGTCTCACCGGTGACGCCTTCGGGCAGGTCGAGCGACAGGGCGTAGGGACGCGGGCCCGTGGCGGCGATCCGGAGCCGGCCTTCGGCGAGGGTGACGGTGGTGGCATCGGCCTCGGCGCCCGGCATCTCGACGGTGACGATCCAGAGACCGGCGTCCTCGATCACCTCGTGGTCGGGGGTGCGCGGGGGCGCGGGCTCCGGGCTCGCCGGGCGGGCGGCCTGCTTGGTGGCGGCGCCGCGGGGCGCGCCCCTCCCCGCGCCGGCCGGGCCGGTCGACGGGCGCCGCGGCCTGGGCCCGTCCCCGGCCTCGCGGGCGGCGAGGACGTCGTCGACGCCGCCGAGGCGGACGCGGATCTCGGTATGGGCGGTGACGGGGCCGCGCCCGGTCTCGATCGTCACGGCGCTGCGGGCCTCGCGCTCGACGCTCTCGGCGCGTTCGGCCAGTTCGCGGATCGCCTCCCTGAAGGGGCCGAGCAGGGTCAGCAGCGACAGGTCCGCCCGGGCGCGGGCGCGCGCACCGTCATCCTCATCCTCATCCTCGGCCATCGGCGTTCTCCCGCAGCGGGTGGCGCAGGGGTCGATCCAGCGGTCGATCCAGCGGTCGACATGCGGATCGACGCCACCCGATCTCAGGGTGGGGCCAAGGGTTGAACCGGGCGTGAACGCCGGGCATCGGTGGCGAGACGCCACCCTCAACGCGGCGACGGGGCGGGGAGGGGGGCGGGCCGCTGCGGCGGGATGACGCGCCTGCAACCCCGCCCTGCAACCGCCGTGGTGGTGCACGGGCCGAAGCGGTGTACTCTCAGGGTTGAAGGCGCCCGCGGCCCGCCCGCGACCCGATCGCGTTCTTTCACGGTCGGTTGTCCTGCCCGGAGGCGGCTGGATCGTGGGTTGAACGGCGACAGCGCCACGTTACTTCCCCGTGGTCCGCGCCAGTACCGTTGGAGATCGACATGCCCCGAGGCGCCTCACTGACCGATGCGTCGGACGCGCGGGGGCGCGCGGGCCGGGGCGTCATGGCGATGGGGCTCGCGCTGGGGCTGGGGCTGGCGCTGGTCGCGGCCCTCGCCGTGGTCGGTACCGCCGCCGCCCAGGGCGGGCCCTCGCGCGTGATCGTCGCCCAGGTGGCGGAGCGCGAGATCGCCGACACCGCGCCCATCATCGCCCGGCTGGTCGGCACCCGCCAGGCCGAGGTCGCCACGCGGGCGGCGGGGCTGGTCGAGGCAGTGCATTTCGAGGCCGGCGACGCGCTTGCGGCGGGGGCGCCGATGCTGCGTCTCGACGACCAGCTGGCACGGATCGAGCAGACCAATGCCGCGGCGGCGCTGGCGGCGGCCGAGGCGGCGGTGGCCGTGGCCGAGGCACGCGCGCGCCAGACGCAGCAGGCGCTGGACCGGGCCGAGGCGCTGCGCAACTCGACCGCCTTCTCGCGCGGCGCCTACGAGGACCTGCAGCAGGCCGCCGTCGAGGCGCGGGCCGAGAT
>JBCBPG010000306.1:0-5793 GCA_039820865.1 Pseudomonadota bacterium | reverse complement strand
GCGTTTTCGGCCGTTTAGGGGCCCCTGGCGCCCGTTTCAGAGGGTGGCGAGCCAGGTCTCGAGGGTCTCGACGAAGGGGCCGGGCTGTTCGGCGTGGAGCCAGTGGCCGGCGCCGGCGAGCGCGGTGATCTCGGCATCGGGGAAGAGCGCGCGGATGCGGCCGTGACAGGCCGGCGTCACGTAGTCCGACGCCCCGCCATGCAGGAAGAGGGTGGGGCCCTCGAAGGCGGGCTCGGGCAGGTCGGCGGGGAAGCCGAGGATCGCGGGCATCGACGCCTCGATGACGGGCAGGTTGGGCCGCCAGCGCGCGGCCCCGCCCCCGACCGCGAGGTTCTGGACGATGAAGGCGCGGATGCCCGGGTTGGGGATCGCCGCGGCCAGCGCCCGCTCGGCGGTCGAGCGGCGGTCGATGGCGGCGAGGTCGAGGGCGCGCATGGCGGCGACGATGGAGCCGTGCTCCTGATGGTCGTAGGCCACGGGCGCGATGTCGGCGACGACGAGGCCCGCGAGCAGGTCGGGGCGCGAGAGGGCGAGCGCCATGGCCGCCTTGCCGCCCATCGAGTGGCCGAGCAGGACGGCGGGCGCACCCACGGCCGCGATCGCGGCGGCGAGATCGGCGGCCATGGCGGGATAGGTCATCGCGTCGTCGTGGGGGGCATCGCCGTGGTTGCGCATGTCGAGCGTGGCGACGGGGCGGCGTTCGGCGAGGCGTTTGGCGATGGAGGCGAAGTTGCGGCCCTGGCCGAACAGGCCGTGGGCGATGACCAGCGGGGTACCGGCGGGGCCGTCGAAGCGGCTGATCGGCAGGGCGACGGGCGTGGGCAGGGTCATGGTGGGCTCCGGTAGGGATCTCCGGCGGGCGCGAACGACAACGGGCGGCCCGGTGTCCCGGAGCCGCCCGCCAGTCCCTCGCCCTGTTCGTCAGGCCGTTGTTACTTGATCTTGCCTTCCTTGAACTCGACATGCTTGCGCGCGACCGGATCGTACTTACGCACGGTCATCTTGTCGGTCATGGTGCGCGAGTTCTTCTTCGTCACGTAGAAGAAGCCCGTACCAGCGGTCGAGTTCAGGCGGATCTTCACCGTGGTCGGCTTCGCCATGCGACTGCTCCTGGATAGAGAGGGGGCCCGAGCCCACCGTTTCGAGGCCGCGTGCTTATCCATTCGCGCGGCCGTGTCAAGGGGCCGGAGGCCGGCACCCGGGTGGCGGTCAGGTCTCCGGCGGGGCGGGGCGGGCGCGCACGGCGAGGCGGCGCAGGACGAGCGCGGCATAGAGCGCCGCGGCGGCGGCCCCGCAGAGCATCAGGCCGTGCGGCGGCGCGACCTGGTCCATGGCGAGGCCGAAGAGGCCGGGGGCCGCGAAGGCGCCGATGCCGTAGGCGACGGTGACGGCGGCGCTGGCCTCGGCCAGTTCGCGGCCTGCATAGCGTGCGCCGAGCCCCGCCAGCGCCACGGTGTAGAGCCCCGCGCCGAAGCCGCCCCAGACCAGCATCGCGAGGACCGTCGGCCCGACCGCCTGGCTGGCCACCATGACCAGCGGGGCCGCGATGCAGGCGAGGGCGCAGGCGAGCAGGAGGCGGCGGGCCTCGACCCGGTCGGCCGCCCAGCCGATCGGGACCTGCAGCACCATCGAGCCCACGGCGAAGAGGGCGACGAGCGTGATCGCCATGTCGGCCTCGATGCCCGAGCGCAGGCCCCAGGCGGTGAAGAGCGAGATCGCGCCGTATTCGATCGCGCCGAAGAGGACGACGGCGAGCAGCAGGGCGGGGTCCGAGCGGGCATAGCGGAAGGCCGCGGCCGGATGCGCCTGGACCCCGTCATCGGACGGGTCGGGCGCGAGGCGGGCGCCGTAGAGGATGGGGCCGAGGGCGAGGATCGCGATGACGGCGGCGGTGCGGAAGGGCAGCGCGCCCTCGTCGCCGGTGACGAGCAGCAGGAGCGGGCCGGCGGCGAAGGCGGCGGTGATGGCGAGGCCGTAGAGCCCGATGACCCGGCCGCGGAGCCTGGGCGGTGCGCCCGCGACGATCCAGAACTCGGCCGTGAAGAAGAGCCCGGCGGTGGCGATGCCCCAGACGAAGCGGAGCGCGGTCCAGGCGGCGATGCCCTCGACCTCGGGGATGAGCGCGAAGACGGCGGCGGCGAGCAGCGTCGCGCCGGCCGAAAGCCGCGCGAGGCCGAGCCGCGCCATCACCCAGGGCATTGCAGGGGCGGCGAGGATGATCGCCAGCGGCGTCGCCATCGAGGAGGCGCCGATCATCGCGCCGGTATAGCCCTCGCGCTCGAGCATCAGCGCGAAGAGCGGCAGCGACATCGAGAGCGAGAGGCCGACGACCGAGATCGCGGCGATCGGGGCCGCCTGGCCGGCGAGGCTGAGGCTGTCCGGCCGGTCGGGGGAGGGCGCCGCGGGGGGAAGGGCGGTCATGGGATGTCGGCGACACCGTCCCCGGGCGTGAGGAGCGGGTCGAGCATCGAGCGGGTGCCGTCGTGGTGGAAGAAGGGGATCGGCCGGGCGGGGTCGGGGTTTTCGAGGCGCACGGCGATCTCGGCGAGCACCAGCGTGGTGACGAAGGGCAGGTCCTCGGCCGCGGCCTCCTCGAGGGTCAGCCATGAGAGATCGGCGAGCTCGCCATCCGCGCCGGAGAAGTCGTCGGGCTCGGCGAGGCAGGCGGCGTCGAGCGTCACGAAGCGGGCATCGAAGCGGCGCGGCCGGCCGGGCGGCGTGACGGCGCGGAACACCATGTCCAGCCCCTCGGCCGTCGGGGCGCCGTGGCGGTCGACATGGCGCGCCCAGGCGGGGGGCAGGGGGCGCGCGGTCGCGCTGCCAGTGCCATCACCAGTGCCGGGGTCGGTGCCAGTGCCGGTGCCAGTGCCGGGGCCAGGCGCGGGGGGGCGGGGCGCGAGGCCGGTCTCCTCGGCCAGTTCGCGCAGCGCCGCCAGTGCGAGGCCGGCGCCGAGCGCGGGATCGGCCGCGGGCGCGGCCATGCCCGCGGGCCGGGCGCCGAGGAGGCGGGTCAGCCGCTCGGGCACCGCCAGCGTGGCCGCGGCCTCGAGATCGGCGGTGTCGAGCGCGCCGCCGGGGAACACCATCTTGGAGGCCATGAAGGCCGCCCTGGCGCCGCGGCGACCCATCAGCACGCGGGGCGCGGGGCCCATGTCGCGGCGGAGGACGATGACGCTGGCCGCCTCGCGGATCCCCTCGACCAGGGCGACGGGCGTGGGGCGGGCGGCGCCCTCCGCCGGGCTCTGCGGCCGGTCGCTCACGCCCGGTTCCCGGTGCTGCTCCCGGTGCTGCTCCCGGTGCTGCTCCCGCTGCCGCTCCCGCTGCCCGTCCGCGGTTCGGGGGCGTCGAAGCCGTGCATGCGCAGCGCCCACTGCATCGCCACGACGGCCCCCTTGATGCGCGGCAGCAGCAGGAGCGTCAGCCCGATCACCAGCGGCGGCCAGATCAGCGCATGGATCCAGAGATCGGGGCGGAAGGCGTTCTCGACCGCCAGCAGCAGCAGCACGAGGACGTGACCGACGATCACCATCGTCGCCCAGGCCGGCAGGTCGTCGGCGCGGTGGTGGTGCAGCGCCTCGCCACAGCTGGCGCAGTGGTCGCGGACGTTCAGGTAGCCGTCGAAGAGCGTGCCCTCGCCGCAGCGGGGGCAGGTCCCGCGCCAGCCGAGGCGCAGGGCCGGCCTCAGCGCCCGCTGGGTGTCAGCGTGGGGGCCAGCGTGGGGGCCAGTGTGGGGGCCGTCGTGGCTGGCCGGGCGGGCGGTGGCGATGCCGGGGGCGGGGGTGGCGTCCTGGCCGACCCCGGCCGCGGTCTCTCGGATGGTCATCGCCCTCGCCCTCGCCCTCGCCTGCGCCCGTCGCCTGCGCCCGTCGCCCGCGCCCGTCGCCTGCGCCCGTCGCCTGCGCCCGTCGCCTGCGTTTCGTTGCCGTGGTGGCGCCATCGGCTGCGCGCGCCCACCCGCCCAGATAGCCGTCCCGGCGCCGCGGGGCCAGTGGCGGCGGGCAGTCGAGCGGCGCCGTCGCATGCGGCCCCTCGGCGCGACGGATCGGGGACGCGGCGCCGTATGAGCGAGCGAGAGACCGACAGCACGGGCCTGCGCGAGACGGGAGCGACCCGGCAGGGCGCCCCGGGGCCGCCGGTGCCGGCAGGACGACGGAGGACGGCGATGCATCCGAAGCGCGAGGACATCCGTAGAACCGCGGGGCGGGGTCACGGTGGCGTGTCGCGGGTCACGCCCGGCGGTGCGGCGGGCCTTGACGACGGCGGGCCACGCTGGTGTGTCGGCGCCGGTGCGCCCGTGCAGCCCCGTCGCGGGGTGCGGTCGTGACCGGCGCGGCCGCGGAGCGGGGCCATGGTGGCAGGCGCGCGGGTCGGACCCGGGCGTCGGCCATCGTGCCGACCGCCCAGCCGTCGGCGTCGCCGCCCGCACTGTCGACCGCGCTGGCGCCCGCGCTGCCGACCACGCTGCCTTGCGGGGCCGCGCAGGCGGCACCGGCACGGCCGGGCGCACCGGCGACCGGGCGCGGAACCCCGGGACGGGAGCCGGCGTTGCGGGTCGTCGAGGGCGGCGCGGCGGCCGGCGGGGCCTTGGGGAAGGGGCAGAGGCGGATGCGGGCAGAGCCCCGGCAGGACGCAGCCGCGCTGGCCGAGGAGGGCGCGCTGATCGCCGCCTTCGCGGCCGGCGACGGCCGTGCGGCCGAGCGGCTGACCGCGATGCTGCTGCCCGGGGCCTTCCGTCAGGCCTGGCGTCTGCTGGGCGACGAGGCCGAGGCCGAGGACGTCGCGCAGGAGGCGATGCTCAGACTGTGGCGCCAGGCACCCGATTGGCGGCCGGGTGAGGCCCGCGCGTCCACCTGGCTCTATCGCGTGACCCGCAACCTGTGCATCGATCGGATGCGGCGTCGCCGCGCCACGACCGATATCGACGACGTGCCCGAGCCCGTCGACCCGGTGCCGATGGTGCTGGAGCGGCTCGCGGCGGCCGAGGAGAGCCGGGCGCTGGCCCGGGCGATCGGCCGGCTGCCGGCGCGCCAGCGCGACGCGGTGCTGCTGCGCCATTTCGAGGGGTGCTCGAACCCCGACATCGCCGAGCGGCTGGACTGCTCGGTCGAGGCTGTGGAGAGCCTGCTCGCGCGCGCCAGGCGGCAACTGGCCAGCCGGCTGCGCGGGGCGGGAGAGGACGGAGACGAAGGGTGATGGACGAGGATCGCGACGAGACCGCGCGCGCCCGGCCGCCGTTTGGCGCAGAGGCGATGACGCCCCGGGGCATGGGTGGCGGTGCCGACAGGCTCGACACCGGCATGGAGACCGGGATGGAGGCGGCCCTGGACGAGGCGCTCGCGCGGCTCGCGGCGGCCGAGGCGGCGCGCCGCCCGGCGCTGCCCGCAGCGCTGGCCGCCCGGGTGCTGGCCGATGCGGGGCGCGTGGTCGATGCGGGGGCTGCTTCGGGGGCCGCTTCGGGGGCCGCTTCGGGGGCCGATGGGATGACCGGTCGGAGCGCTGGCCAGATGGCGGGGACGCGGCGCCCGGCCGGCGCCGCACCGGCCGGGCCCGCGGGGGCGATGCGGCCTGTTCGGCGCGTGCCGGGCGGGCGCGGCCGGGCCGGGCGCGGGTCCGCGGCGGTCGCACGGCGCGGCGGCGGTGCCGGCGGTGCGGGGATCTGGCTGGCGATGCCGGCGGCCGCGCTGGCGGCGAGCCTGGTGCTGGGTGTCCTGGCGGGCTTCACCGGTCTCGGCACGGCGACGCTGGCGGGTGCGGGCGATGCGATGGCCCCGCTTGCCGCGGACGAGGGCTTTC
>JBCBPG010000305.1:0-5793 GCA_039820865.1 Pseudomonadota bacterium | reverse complement strand
CGCGGCCCTCTCCCCCGGCCCCTCTCCCGCCGGGAGAGGGGGGCGGCGGTGGCAGGGACCGTGCCCGCAAGCTTGACGCCGGCGCTGCGGCAGCCGGCAGGGCCGAAGCCGGCATGCCGGCGCACCCCCCTCCGTCCCGGAGGGGGGCCGGGGGGGAGGCCGGCGGGGTCACCGACCCGGTGCCGACCGCCGCTCTCACGACAGCGTCACGCGGTCGAGATCGTTCAGGCCGGGGATGCGGCTCACGGCCGGGAAGTTGACCGAGACATGGCGCACCTGGGCGTCGACGGGGTGGTAGAGGAAGGCCGAGGCCACCTTGTCCGAGGTGATCCGGTCGGCCTTCTGCACCAGCGCGCGCCGGTCCTCGGGCTTGGCGGTGACGGACTGCTCGGCGATCAGCGCGTCCGCCTCGGCCTCGGAGAAGTAGCCGAAGGGGAACTTCTCCACGTCGCGCGTGCGGCCGTTGAACTTGGACGTCGTCATCATCCAGTCCACGATCGCGTCGTCGGGATCGTAGTCGCCGCCCGAGCCGCCGAGGCGCATGTCGAAATCCATCGCGTTGAAGCGCTCGATCTGCACCGAGAACTCGGTGACGGCGACCTCGACGGTGATGCCGATCTCCTGCTTCAGGATGTTGGCGATCACCAGGCCGTCGCGCCGCTCGGACGGACGGACCATGATCTCGAGCGTCGGGAAGCCCTCGCCGCCCGGAAAGCCGGCCGCGGCCATCAGCGCCTTGGCGCCCGCGCTGTCATAGGCCTGCTCGGACCCCTCGCCGATCGTGTCGTCGTAGTAGTAGCCCATCGCCGGGTTGACCGAGCCATAGGCCGGGAAGCCGTAGCCGAAGCGCGCCTGCTGGACATAGAGGTCGCGGTTCAGCGCCTTGGCGATGGCGAGGCGGACGGCGAAGCCGGGTTCGGCCTTCAGCGCGTCGAGCGGCTTGTCGAAGCTCTCCACCTTCATCGGCTCGCGATGCGGATTGAGCCAGACCGACTGGAAGCCGGGGCCGGGCTGGATGTCGACGACGAGGTCGGGGTTCGACTTGAAGCGGTCGATCAGCTGCGCCGCGATCGGGTTGCCGCCGATGAACTGCACGTCGCCCGCCTCCAGCGCGGCGGCCAGCGGCTCGGTCCCGTCGATCGGCTTGATGACGACCTTGTCCAGCTTCGGCCGCTCGGGGTCGTAGAAGCCGTCGAAGCGCTCCATCACCACGCCCTGGCCGAGCACGTGCTCGGTCACCCGGAACGGCCCGGTGCCGACCGGGGTGAGGCCGTACTGCGCAGCGCCCATGGCCTCGAGCGCGCCCTTCGAGACGATGGTCATCGCGCGGCCCGAGGCGCGCTCCAGCGTCTTGGTCAGGAAGCTCGCCTGCGGCGCCTTGAGCGTGAAGCGCACCTCCAGGTCGTTGAGCTTCTCGAGGCTGGCGACATTGGCGAGGTTGCCCGCGTGGATCGAGATCTCGGGGTTCGAGTGGCGTTCGTAGGTGAACATCACGTCGTCGGCGTCGAAGGGGTCGCCGTTGTGGAAGCTGAGCCCCTCGCGGAGCTTGAAGGTGTAGACGAGCCCGTCCTCCGACACCTCGAAGCTTTCGGCGATGTCGGTCTCGGCGATCAGGTCGGCGTTGATGTGCATGAGGCCCGAGAGCACGTTCGAGGTGATCTGGAACTGCAGCACCTGGCCGATCCTGGCGGGGTCGAGCGTCACGATCTCGGCCACGCCCGCCCAGGCGCAGTTCAGCGTGCCCCCGGCGGCCGCGCGGGCGGGGGCGGCGCCGAGGCCGGGCATCAGATGCGCGGCCGTCAGCGCGCCCGAGGCTGCCAGCAGTCGCAGCGTCGCGCGGCGCGAGAGGCCGCTGCCGCGCAGCGCGTCACGGCCGAGGCCCACCAGCGGGTCGCGCGGATCGAAGTCGTGGGCGTCGTTCCAGGCGGCCCTGATGGCAGCTCTCGTGGTGTCGTCGGTCATCGTGATGCCTCCTGTCGGATAGGTTCTGGTTCGTGGTCGGTCCCGGGTGTCGCCATGGCGGTCTGCGCGGCGGTCTGCGCGGGGGTCTTCGTGGGGGGCTTCGTGGGGCGCGGATCGGCCAGCCAGCAGGCGGCGGCGTGCTGGCCATCGCCGGGCAGGCGCTCGATCGCCGGCGCGGCCTCGCGGCAGCGGCCGATGGCGATGAAACAGCGCGGGTGGAAGGCGCAGCCTGGCGGGGGCGACAACGGCGAGGGGACCTCGCCCATCAGCGGCTGCACGTCGCGCATGGCCTCGGTCGCCGGGTCGGGGTTGGGCACGGCGTCGATCAGCGCGCGGGTATAGGGGTGCGCGGGGGCGGCGAACAGGCGCTCGCTGTCGGCCGTCTCGACCACGCGGCCGAGATACATCACGGCGACGCGGTCGCAGAGGTGGCGGACGACGCTGAGATCGTGGCCGATGAAGAGGTAGGTGAGCCCGAGGTCGCGGCGGAGATCGGCCAGCAGGTTCACGATCTGCGCCTGGATCGAGACGTCGAGCGCCGAGACCGCCTCGTCGCAGACGATCAGCTCCGGCTCCATCGCCAGTGCCCGGGCGATGCCGACCCGCTGGCGCTGCCCGCCCGACATCTCGTGCGGGTAGAGCTCGGTGAAGCGCCTCGGCAGGCCGCAGAGGCCCAGCAGCTCGACCACGCGCGCCCCGACCCGGTCCGGTGCCACGAGACGGTGGACGCGGACCGGCTCGCCCACGATGGCGCCGGCCGTCATGCGCGGGTTGAGCGAGGAGAACGGGTCCTGGAAGATCGCCTGCACCCGGCGGCGGAAGGCGGGCAGCGTCGCCCGCGTCACCTCGCGCCCGTCGAACACGACACTGCCGGCCGCCGGCGGGACCAGCTGCAGGACGGCGCGGGCCAGCGTGGTCTTGCCGCAGCCGCTCTCGCCCACCAGCCCGAAGGCCTCGCCCCGCCGGATCGCGAGGCTTACCCCGTCGACGGCGCGCACCTCGGCGACGGTGCGGCGCAGCAGCCCGCCCTTCACGGGAAACCGGACCGAGAGGTCGACGATCTCCAGGAGCGCGCTCACGGGGCGACCACCGACGCCCCGGCCGCCCCGGTCGCACCGGTCGCCCCGGCCGCGTACGGTGCGTGAAACGCACCACTGGCCGTGCGCGGATGCCAGCAGGCCACGGCCCGTTCCGCGCCCTCGACCGGCGGCATCTCGGCCGCACAGCGCGTATCCGCCAGCGTACAGCGCGGATGGAACGGACAGCCCGTCACCGGCAGCATCGGGTCGGGCGGCGCGCCCGGGATCGGTGCCAGCGCCTGGCCCCTCGGCGTGTCCAGCCGCGGCACGCTGGCCAGCAGGCCCGCCGTGTAGGGATGCGCGGGCGCGGCGTAGAGCCCGGCCGCCCCCGCCCGCTCGACCACCCGGCCGGCATACATCACCGCCACCCGGTCGGCATGGCGCGCCACGATGCCCAGGTTGTGGGTGATCAGCACCAGCCCCACCCCGTGCTCGTGGCAGAGCCGGGTGACCAGCGCCAGGATCTGCGCCTGTATCGTCACGTCCAGCGCCGTCGTCGGCTCGTCGGCCAGGATCAGCCGCGGCCGGCAGCTGAGCGCCATGGCGATCATCACCCGCTGGCGCATGCCGCCCGAGAACTGGTGCGGATACTGGCCGAGCCGCCGCTCCGGGTCCGCGATGCCGACATCGGCCAGCAGCTGCGCCGCGCGGCTGCGGGCGTCCCTGCGCGAGAGGCCGAGGGTCAGCCGCATCCCCTCGGTCATCTGCCGCCCGATGCTGAGCACCGGGTTGAGCGAGGTCATCGGCTCCTGGAAGATCATCGCCATGGCCGGGCCCCGCAGGCGCCTGCGCGCCCGTTCGTCCAGCGTGCCGAGGTCCTGGCCCTCGAAGACCGCCCGTCCCGCACCGACCGTGAGCTCGGCCGGCAGCAGCCCCATGACCGCCAGCGCGGTCAGTGACTTGCCCGACCCGCTTTCGCCCACAACCGCCACCGTCTCGCCGGCTTCCACTGCGAAACTCGCATCGTGGACCAGCCGGTGGCGGCGGCCGTCGCGTTCGAGATCGATTGCCAGGTTCTCGACCGTCAGCAGCGTCACGCCATGCCCTCACGCGGCCAGTCCCGCAACCAGGCAGCGTGGCGCGGCCGCCATACGTCGGCCTTGCGCGATGCGCCCCCTTCTGGGAGTATCGATATTGATAAATAATCCTGTCGGCGAGCTGTCAATGTTCGAGTTGCCCGCATGGGCCATGCCCGAGGCGGCGCGCACCACGGCCGCGCCCAAGGCCGAGATGGTGCATGAGACGCTGCGCCGGGCGATCCTGTTCCGGGCGGTCGCCCCGGGCGAGCAGCTCCTGGAACAGACGCTCGCGACCCAGCTCGGCTGCAGCCAGGGCACCGTGCGCGAGGCGTTGCTGCGCCTCGCCGGCGACGGGCTGGTTGAGCGGCGGGGCTATCGCGGCACCTTCGTCACCGAGACGACGCTGGCCGAGGCGGCCGAGATGGTGCGCGTGCGCCTCTCGATCGAGCGCACCGTGGCGCGCCGGCTGGCGGTGGACGGGCTCGGCAACGGGCCGGGCCGCCGGTCGGTCGAGGCGGTGCTGGCGGACATGGACGAGGCACAGCGTGCGCGCGATCTGGACCGCAACAGCGAGCTCGACCGTGCCTTTCACGTCGCGCTTGCCCGGGCCGCGGGGATGGGGCTGCTCTGCCCCGTGCTGCGGCGCTGTGCGCTTCACATGCACCGCTTCACCATGGGCGGGCTCGAGGTGCCGCGCGAGTTCTTCCAGCATGCCGGGATCGGGGCCGAGCACCGTGCGCTGCTCGACGCCCTGCTGGCGGCCGAGCCGGAGGCGGCGGCGGCGCTGATCGAGGCGCATATCGAGGAGGTGCTGTCGCGCTGGGCGCCCTCGCTCCTGGCCGCTGCCGCGCCGACGCCCGCATCCGCGGTGGCGCCGGCATGAGGGGGGTCGGCCGGCGCGACCCGGTCCGCGCCCGGGAGGAGGGCGTGGCGTGACCTATTCGATCGTCGCCCGCGACGGCGCCACCGGCCATACCGGCATCGCCGTCGCCAGCCGCTTCTTCGCGGTCGGCGCACTCGTGCCCTACATGGACGGGCGGGTGGCGATGGCGACGCAGGCCTTCGTCAACCCGCTCTGGGGGGTCGAGGGGCTGGATGCCCTGGCCGGGGGCACGGCGGCCGGCCAGGTGATCGCCGCACTGGTCGTCCGCGATCCCGGCGCGCCGCATCGCCAGGCCCATGCGCTGGACGCGTCGGGCCGCGTCGCCGCCCATACCGGCAGCGCCTGCGTCCCCTGGGCAGGCCATCTGGCGGGGCCGGGCGTCTCGCTGGCGGGCAACATGCTGGCGGGACCCGAGGTGCTGCAGGCCGCCTATGGCGCCTGGCTGGCGGGCGAGGGCACGCCGATGCCCGACCGGCTGCTGGCGGCGATGGTGGCGGGCGAGGCGGCGGGCGGCGACAAGCGCGGTCGCCAGTCGGCCGCGATCCGGGTGCACCGGGGCGAGCGCTATGCCTGGCTGGACCTGCGCGCCGACGACCATGCCGACCCGCTGGCCGAGCTGGAGCGCCTGCTGGCCGTCGCCCGCGAGCGCTACGTCTACTTTGCCGAGCAGATGGGCACGGCCGCGCGTTTCGAGGGCGTCATCGACCGCACCGATTTCGACATGGCGATGGCCCAGCTCGACGCCGAGCGGCGCGCGGCCGGGATCGCCAGCCGCTCGGCCGCCACGCCCGCCCTGAATGCCGACGCCAGCACCGGAGCCGGAACGGACGCCGCGGCGGGGCTGGCCCAT
>JBCBPG010000304.1:0-5794 GCA_039820865.1 Pseudomonadota bacterium | reverse complement strand
TCAGCCCCCGCGCCCGCCGCACGCCCGCGCACTTCCCCTGTCCCGCCCGCCCCTGTCCCAACCCCCGTCCCGGCGCGACCGGGGCGGCGTCCTCGTTTCGGCGGGGCATCGGGTGGGCGATGCGAGGCGCAGCCGAGCGGGGGCGCCCGATGCCCCGCCGAAACGCCCGGAAACGCGCCAGAATGCCATTTCAACGATCGCCGATTGATCGACGTCATGCCGGAATGCGCCCGTAACCTCCTGAAGACGAACGAAGAAACTTTCCGGTCCGGTTGCCCGCCGTCAGGCACCGAAAGCCGCCCCCCAGGCCTGAAGACGGTTCCGCCTCTTTCCGCCTCTGCGCGACGCGGCCGAAGGCCGATGTCAGCCGGGCAGGGCGGCCAGCGCGTCCTCGACGGCATCGACGAAAAAGTCCGCCTCGGCGCGCGTCAGGCAGAGCGGCGGGCGCACCTTGAGCGTATGGCCAAAACGCCCGGCCGCGCCGATCAGGACCCGCCGGTCGCGCAGCGCATTGATCAGCGCCTTGGCCAGCGCCGGGTCGGGGCTGGCGTCCGGGGCAACGAGATCGACGCCCAGGAACAGCCCCGCGCCGCGCGCCTCGCCGATCCTGGGGTCGCGCGCCGCCACGGCCCGCAGCCGCGCCAGCAGATGGGCGCCGACCCGCGCCGCATTGCCGGGCAGGTCGCCGTCCTCCAGCGCCTCCAGCACCGCCAGCCCCGCCGCGCCCGCGACAGGGGTGCCCGCGAAGGTGTTGAAATAGCCCACGTCCTCGCAGAAGCGCGCCAGCATCTCGGGCCGCGTCGCCATGCCCGACATCGGGTAGCCGTTGCCCATGGGCTTGCCCATCGTCACGATCTCGGGCGCCAGCCCGTGGCGCTCGAAGCCCCACATCCGCCCCGTCCGGCCAAAGCCCGGCTGCACCTCGTCGGCGATCAGCACGCCGCCCTTCGCCCGCACCGCCTCGACCGCGGGCGCCAGGAAGCCGGCCGGGTCCGGGTAGACCCCGTCCGAGGAGAAGATGCTGTCGACCAGCAGCGCCGCGACGCCGTGCCCCCGGCGCTTGAGCACCGCCATCGCCCGCTTGACCGCCGCGGCGAAACCGCCAGCGATATCATCGCCATAGGCCGCCCGCGTCGGCGCCGGCACCGCCTTTACATGCCCCGGCAGCCGGCCCTTCTTGAGCGAGGCCGGCGACACCTCGATCACCGCGGCCGTGTTGCCGTGATAGGCCGTCTCGCTCACCACCATGCCCGTCGCGCCGGTCCAGCGCATCGCCACGCGCAGCGCCAGGTCGTTGGCCTCGGACCCCGTGCAGCCCAGCGCCACGTGCCACGGCCCGGGGCCGAGCGAGGCCTTCAGCCGCTCCAGATACGCCTCGGTCGTCCGATGCAGGTAGCGGCTGTTGATATTGAGCTCGCCCACCTGCGCCCGGATCGCCTCGACCACGCCCGGGTGCCCGTGTCCGACCGAGGGCACATTGTTGTAGAAATCCAGGTACCTGGTGCCGTCGGCTGCCTCCATCCAGCAGCCTTCGCCGCGCACCATCTCGATCGGCCGGCGATAGAACAGGACCGAGACGGCGCCGACATTGTCCAGCCGCCGCGCCAGCAGGGCGTCCTCGGGCGTGCCGTCGGCGGCCGCGTCGAAGGCGTTCATGTCCAGGATCTGCCGGGCCCTCGGCATCGCGCGCGTCCTCAGCCCACGCGGTCGAGCGCGCCGGAGAGGAACCGGTCGGCGATGTCGCAGGTCCCCGCGGTATAGCCTTGGCCAAGCTCCTGCGCCGTCGGCGTCTCGGCATGGCTGGCGAGCCAGGCGGTCAGCAGCAGCCGGCGCAGCATGACGAAGGTCGGCAGCATCGCCTCGTCCTCCGGCGCCAGCGGCGCGACCTCGCGATAGCCCTCGACCCAGGCCGCCTGCACCTCCGGCACGAAAGGCTCGTGCTCGTAAAAGCTTATGGCGGCAGCGAAATCATACATGAACCAGCCAAAGCCGCAGTCGTCGAAATCGATCACGCCGATATGGCCGGTGTGGTCGACCAGCAGGTTGGCGAGCCGCAGGTCGGCATGGATCAGCCCGAAGCGCGCCGGCCCCTCGCCATAGGCCGCGAGGCGGCGCTCCAGCTCGTCGGTCGTGCGCTCCAGCAGCGCCAGCCCCTCGTGCGTCAGCCCGATCGCCGCGCGCCAGTCGCCCCAGTGGGGCGTCGCCCCGACGGTCGTCTCATGCGTCCAGGTCTTGCGGACGAAGCCTTCGGGACGGGACCAGGCGCGCGCATGGGCATGCAGCCGCGCGCTGATCGCCCCCAGCCGGCGGAACCCCGGGACCAGGTTCTCGTCGGCCGAGGGCTCCTCGCCCGCCATGAACTCGAAGGCCACGACATCGCGCTGCTCGGCTCCCGCCCGGAAGCCCGCGATATGGCCCCCGCCGGCCACCTCCAGCGGCGCGGGGATATCCACGACCTGCGCCGTGCGCAGCGCCGCGATCCAGTCCAGCTCGCTCTCGATCTCGGCGCGGGTGTGATAGCCGGGGCGGTGGACGCGCAGGACCACGGTGCGGTCGCTCTCGGGATCGTCGGCACGGAAGGTGGCGTTCTCGGACACGGTCAGCAGCCTGACCTGCGTCGCCGGCGACAGGCCCCACATCTCGACCAGCCCCGCCGCCCCCCGGCGCAGCTCGTCGATGAAGGCGTCGTCGTAGAGCCCGCCCATGCCGTCACCTCCCGCAGCCTAATTATGCGGCAAGTTAGGCAGAAAACCTGTGCCTCACAACAAAATTCCCTTGCGCCCCGCCCGTCTTACGGGAAGCATCGATGCAAGAGACAACCGCCGGAGGGGCGCCCGCCGCCCCGCAGGCGCGAACAGAGGAGCCACCACCATGACGCTCTCCCGTCGCAGCTTCGCCCGGGGGGCAGGCGCGCTCGCCGGCCTCGCCGCGCTCACGCCCGCCCGCCGCGCCCTCGCCCAGCGCGCCGACCGGCTGAACATCCTCTGCTGGGAGGGCTACAACACCGATGACGTGCTGAGCCCCTTCCGCGACCTGCACCCCGACGCGACCGTGCGCGCCGAGAGCGGCACCTCGGACCCGGACATGATCAACAAGCTCCGCGCGGGCGAGGTCAACGTCTGGGACCTGATCAACGTCAACCAGCCCTGGGCGCGCGCGCAGCTCTACCCCGAGGGGCTGATCAAGCCGCTCAACAAGGAGCGCTTCCTGCCCTACTTCGAGACCTTCGCCGAGGGGTTCGACAGCCCGCCCTATCCGCTGGCCTTCGCCGAGGATGGCGAGCTGATCGGCATGCCGCAGCGCTACGGGCCCTTCAGCTTCGTCGTGAACACCGACAAGATCAGCCGCGAGATGGCCGAGGACCAGGGCTGGAAGCTCTTCCTCGACCCGGCGATGGCGGGCCGCTACGGCGTGCTGACCTATGACAACTGGAACGTGATGCACATGTGCATCACCGGCGACCAGAACCCCTTCGAGCCGATCGAGGGCGACGGGCTCGAGACCTTCCGCACCACGGCCGAGGCGATCTTCGGCGGCGCCAAGCTGCTGACCGACGACCTCGTCGCGATGAACACCGCGCTGATCAACGGCGAGATCGACGCCTACTTCACCGGCGGCACCTATACCGCCTCGCCCGCCCGCCTCGACGGTCTGACCAACATCCGCGGCATCACGCCCAAGACCGGGCCGATCGGCGGCAAGGGCGGCGTCGTCTGGATCGAGCTCACCTCGATCGTCGCCAATCCCGACCCCTCCAGCCTGGCCGAGGACTTCCTCGAATTCATCCAGGACGGCGCGATCTCCAAGGCCGTGGGCTTTGCCGAGGGCACCTACAACCCGGTCTGCCAGATGGGCGACCCGGAGGTCTTCGCGCTCTGGGACGAGGACGAGCTGGACGCGATCCAGTGGGACAGCCTGGCCGAGGAGATGGAGCGTTCGGTCGAATACGACGTCGTCACCTCCTACGACGCGCTCTCGACCATCTACAACGCCGCCAAGCGCGGCTAGGCCGGATGCCGGCCGGCATCTGCGGCGCCCCCGGCGGGCGCCGCGCCACCGCGCTGGGGGGCGCATGACCGACATCCCGATCCTGCGCATCGCGGGGCTGGAGAAACGCTTCGGCGACTTCACCGCGCTCCACGGCATCGACCTGGCGGTGCCCGAGGGCGAGTTCCTGACCATCGTCGGCCCCTCGGGCAGCGGCAAGACCACGCTCATCCGCCTGCTGGTGGGCATGGAGGCGCCGACGGACGGCACGATATGGCTCCGCGAGAAGCGCATCGACACGGTGCCGGCGAACAGGCGGCCCACCTGCATGGTGTTCCAGTCGCTCGCCCTCTTCCCCCACCGCACGGTCGGCCAGAACATCGAGTTCCCGCTCAAGATCCGCGGCGAGGCGGCCGACAAGCGGCGTGCCCGCGCCCATGAACTGCTCGACCTGCTGCGCCTGCCGCCCGACTATTACGCCAAGCGGATCCAGGAATGCTCCGGCGGCGAACGCCAGCGCGTGGCACTCGCCCGCGCGCTCGCCTTCGACCCCGAGATCCTGTTCTTCGACGAACCGCTCTCGGCGCTCGACTATCGCCTGCGCAAGACGCTGGAGAAGGAGCTCAAGGCGCTGCACGAGCGCACCGCCAAGACCTTCATCTACATCACCCACAGCCTGGAGGAGGCGATGGTGATGTCCGACCGGATCGCGATCATGCGCGCCGGTCGGTTCGAGCAGATCGCCACGCCCGACGAGATCTATGCCCGCCCGCAAAGCCGCTTCGTGGCCGAGTTCATGGGCGAGGTGAACCTCATCGACCTCGAGCCCGTGGCCCATGGCATCTCGGCCGGCCCCGTGGCCATGGCCGCCGATGCGGGCCAGCGCCTCGGCCTCGAACCGGGCTGTCGGGGCACGCTGGTCGTCCGCCCCGAGACCGTGCGCTTCCTCGCGCCCGGCGAGGAGGCCGAGGTCGTCGCCGGTGGCCGTCTGGTCGCCGAATACGCCCTCGGCTCGCGCCACCAGTACGAGGTCGAGCTCGCCGACGGCCGCCGCCTCACCGCCGAGACGCTGCGCGAGGGCCGCCTCCATGCCGCCATCGGCGACAGCGTGCAGGTCGGCTGGGACCTCGGCGCCTGCCACCTGATCGCGGAGTAGGCCATGGAGCGCACCGACCGCCGCCTGGGCCTGCTGACCGCGCTGCCGCTGACCGCGCTCCTGGTGCTGGGCTTTCTCGCGCCGCTCATGGTCGTCGCCGCCTTCTCGACCATGCCGCAGAAGGTCTTCACGCTCGCCAACATCCCCGACTTCTCGGCCTATGGCGAGTTCCTGGCGCAGGGCTACTGGAAGTCGCTCGCCTGGTCGCTCGGCATGGCCGCCGCCGCCACGGCCATCCTCTTCGTGCTCGCCTGGCCGCTCGCCTATGGCATGGCCAAGGTGTTCCGCGGCTTCACCCTCGTCATCACCGCCGCCGTGGTCATGAGCCTCTTCGTCTCGGAGAACATCCGCCTCTTCGGCTGGGTGCTCACCTTGATGAAGGGCGGGCTGATCGAGGGGCACTGGCGCCACTGGACGGGCGAGGGCTTCGACGGGCTTCTCTACAACGTGCCGGTCATCGTGGCGGGGCTGGTCTACGTCTACTTTCCCTTCATGCTGTTCCCGCTGGCCCAGGGCATCGCCATGGTGCCCGACGACGCCCGCCAGGCCGCCGCCGACCTCGGCGCCAGCCGCTGGCAGATCCTGCGCGAGATCGAGCTGCCGCTGGCCGCGCCCGGCATCGTCGTCGGCTGCCTGCTCTCCTTCGTCCTC
>JBCBPG010000303.1:0-5810 GCA_039820865.1 Pseudomonadota bacterium | reverse complement strand
GTCTTCGTCGAGGAGATGGGCGCGGATGCCAGCCCCGAGGACAGGGCCCTGCGGCTGGAGCGCGATCGCTTCGACCCCTACTTCGACCATCTGCTGCTGATCGACAACGAGACCGACAATCCCGACACGCCGCGCGGCGTCGTGGGGGTCTATCGCCTGATGCGCGGCTCGTCGGCGCGGGCGGGCATCGGCTTCTATGGCGATGGCGAGTACGACCTCTCCGTGCTGCATGCCCAGCCGCACGAGACACTGGAACTCGGCCGTTCCTGCGTGGATGCCGAGTATCGCGGCGGCTCGGGCATGCACCTACTCTGGACCGGTCTCGGCCGCTATGTCGACGAGTATCAGGTCGGCATCCTGTTCGGCGTCGCCAGTTTCCACGGCGCCGACACCCAGCCGCTGGCCCAGGCGCTCAGCTTTCTGCACCACAACCACCTCGCGCCCGAGGACCTGCGCGTGCGCGCGCTCGATACCGCCTATGCGCCGATGGACATCCTGCCCCGCGAGGCCGTTGATAAGGCCGAGGCGCTCCGCCAGATCCCGGCGCTCATCAAGGCCTATATCCGCCTCGGCGGCTTCGTGGGCGAGGGCGCCTTCGTCGACAGCGCCTTCAACACGGTCGACGTCTGCCTGATCATGGATACGACCCGCATGGTCCAGCGTTATCGCAAGTTCTACCAGCGCCACATGACCCGCGGCCCGGCGTCCGCGGCGGAGCAGGGGTGAGCGGCTCCCGCGCGACGGGGCAGGGGACGCCGGCACTGCCCGGCACGGCGGAGGGCGACGCACTGGCGCGGACGCAGCGTCAGGTCGCGCCTGACACGCCGGCCGGAGCGAGCGATGCCGTGCTGGTCGAGGCCGGGGCAAGCGGTACCTGGCGCGGTGCCGAGCCGCCGGTGCTGCCACCGCTGACCCGTCTCCAGCGGGCGCGCGGCCATCTGCGCATGGGTCTCTTCGCGGCGATGACGGCGATCTGCCTCGCGCTCTTCGTCGGCGGGCGGTACCTGCGCCATTGGCTCGGCCACTGGATCGGTTTCCACTTCGTCGTCGCCCGGCTCTGGGCGCGGGCGGGGCTGTGGCTGGCGGGGCTGAATCGCGAGGTCGAGGGCCGGCCCGTGCCCGGTGGCGCGCTGGTCGCCAACCACTGCTCCTGGATCGACATCCTGACGCTGCGCGCCGTCTGCCTGATGTACTTCGTGTCCAAGGCCGAGGTGGCGGACTGGCCGGGCGTGGGTTTCGTCACCCGCGTCACCGGCACGATCTTCATCGAGCGCAGGCGCAGCCAGGCCAAGGCGCAGGAGGCGATCCTGCGTTCGCGCATCGCCGCCGACCAGCTGCTGATCTTCTTCCCGGAAGGCACCTCGACCGACGGGCAGCGCGTGCTCGCCTTCAAGTCCTCGCTGTTCTCGGCCTTCTACGAGGACGGGCAGGGCGCGGACCTGATGATCCAGCCCGTCAGCCTGCGCTACCGCGTCGACCCCCGCTCGGGCCTGCCGGAGAACTTCTATGCCTGGTGGGGCGACATGCCCTTCTACAGCCACATCCTCGACGTGTTCGCGCGGTCGTCGGGCGGCACGGCGCGCCTGATCTTCCACCCGCCCCTGACCCCGGCCGGCGCCGGCGACCGCAAGGCGCTGGCGTTGGCCGCGGGCGAGGCGGTGGCGGCAGGCCACGCGCGCCTCTGACGCCGGCGGCGGGCGGAAGAGCCGGCCGATCGCGCGCTCAGCCAGGCAGCAGCGGGCCGAAGACCGAGGCCCCGATGGCGGCGGCGAAGAGGGCGGCGACAAGCACCGCGCCCGCGGCACAGTCCTTGGCGCGCCTGACCGCCTCGCGCCGCTCGGGCGAGACGACGTCGCAGAGATGCTCGATCGCGGTGTTGAGGATCTCGGCCACCCAGACCGCGGCGATCGCCGCCCCCAGCCAGCGCCAGTCGTCGCCCTCCACCCCGAGAGTGAGCCCGGCGATGACCACCGCCACCGCGAGGGCGAGGTGGATGCGCGCGTTCGCCTGCGTTGCCAGCACGTAGCCGAGCCCCTCGAAGGCGAAGCGGAAGCTCCGCGCCCGCGCCGTCAACGCGCCACCGACCCGACTGCCCAGATCCTGCACCATGCCGCCGCCCTCCCGTCCATGATCGCACCGTGTCCCCGGGGACCCTTTGCGATGGCCCTGTCTGCCTGTCACGGCGGCAGATCGGGCGGCAGATTGTGCGGCTGGGGGCGCGTTAGGCACTATCGCGCCCCGGTCGGACACCCCGCGATTGCCAAGCGCGTGGCGGGCGGCGGATAGTGGGGTGCCGCAGGCCCCGCGGCGTCGATGCGAGCCATCTCATGACCGACAGCTTCCGCCCCGAGGGCGGCCGCGGCCCCCTCTCTGGGCCGACCTCCGTGCCCGTGACGCCGCGCATCAGCCTCGGCGTCTCGCCCCCCGACGGCGCGCGCGACGCCGAGACGCTGCCCCGCTGGCTGGCCGAGCACGTGGTCGAGGAGGTCGAATGCGTGACCCCCGACTTCGCCGGCATCGCCCGCGGCAAGGTCATGCCCCGGCCGAAATTCGCCAAGTTCGCGCCGATCTACCTGCCGACCTCGCTGTTCTTTCTCACGATCACCGGCGGCTATCCGGACATCGACAACTTCACCGCCTATGACACCGATGCCGACCTGTGGCTGCGCCCCGACCTCTCGACGGCGCGCGCGGTGCCCTGGGCCAACGACCGCTCGGTGCAGGTGATCCACGATGTCTGCGATCGCCAGGGCGAGCTCATCGAGTTCGCGCCCCGCTCGGTGCTGCACAAGGTGCTCGAGGCCTATGCCTCGCGGGGCTGGCGCCCGGTGGTGGCGCCGGAGATCGAGTTCTACCTGACGCGCCCCAACACCGATGCAGACTATCCGCTGGAGGCGCCGGCCGGCCGGTCGGGGCGCGCGCCGCAGAAGGCGCAGGCCTACTCGATCTCGGCCGTCGACGAGTACGATATCGTCATCGAGCACATCTACGACTACGCCGAGGCGCAGGACCTGGAGATCGACACGATCATCCAGGAGGCGGGTGCCGCCCAGCTCGAGATCAACATGCGCCATGGCGACCCGATGGCGCTGGCCGACCAGGTCTTCCTGTTCAAGCGGCTGATCCGCGAGGCGGCGCTGCGCTGCGGGCTCTACGCCACCTTCATGGCCAAGCCGCACGAGAACCAGCCCGGCAGCGCGATGCATATCCACCAGAGCGTGGTCGATGCGCGCACGGGCGAGGCGCTGTTCTCGGACGGCGAGCGCCCCTCGTCGCTGTTCTACAACTTCATCGGCGGCCAGCAGACCTATCTGCGCCCGGCGACCTGCCTGATGGCGCCCTACGTCAACAGCTATCGCCGGCTGGTGCCGGACATGACGGCGCCGATCAACCTGGACTGGGGGCGCGACAACCGGACGACGGGCCTGCGCGTGCCGATCGCGCCGCCCGAGGCGCGGCGCGTCGAGAACCGCGTCGTCGGTGCGGATGCCAACCCCTATCTCGCGATCGCGGCGACACTGGCGGCGGGGTATCTGGGCATGGTCGAGGGGATCGACCCGCGCGAGGAGGTCCGCACCGACAGCTATTCCCGCGCCCGCGGCCTGCCCTACGGCCTGCTCGAGGCGGTCGAGGAGCTGCGGGTCTGTCAGCCGCTGAGGCTGCTGCTCGGCGAGGCTTTCTGCTCGCTCTACTCGGCCGTGAAGCTGCATGAGTACGAGGAGTTCATGCGGGTGATCTCGCCCTGGGAGCGCGAACACCTGCTGCTGAACGTCTGAGCGAGGCGGAATCGCGGCTGGTCGCCGCGATGAGCCCTGCGGGGTTCCTCGCGCAGCGGCAGCGCGCTGCACGCAGGGTGCGTGAACGGCATCGTCGCGACGTGAAGGGGGCTCGCCGCCGGGCCGTCCCCCTTGAGGGATCAACGGGGACGGGCGGGCGCGTGGGCACAGGGCGGGCGCGTCAGTCCTTGCGCGCGCGGGCGGCGAGGACGACCGCGACGCCGCCGAGTGTGGCGGCGGAGGCGAGGAGGAGGCGCGCGGTCACGGGCTCGGCCAGCAGGATCACGCCGCCGAGTGCGGCGATGGCCGGGACGGTGAGCTGCACGGCGGCGGCGCGGCTGGCCGACAGCCCCTCGCGCGCCGCGAACCAGAGCACATAGCCGAGGCCGGAGGCGACTGAGCCGGAGGCGACGGCGAGCGCGATCCCCGCGGGCTCGGATCCGGTGCTCGTGGCCGCAAGGTCGACCGCGATGACCAGTGGCGCGGCCAGCAGGAAGTTCCACGCGGTCGCGCCCAGCGGATCGCCGCCGCCGCCAACCAGCGAGTAGACGCCCCAGGCGATGCCGGCCGCCAGCATCAGGACCGCACCCCATGGCTCGGGCGCGGTCGTGCCGGGCGCCAGCAGCACCACGATCCCCGCCGTCGCGACCGCGAGCCCGAGCCAGCCGAGAGCCGGCAGCCTCTCGCCGCGGTAGAGGCCACAGCCCAGCATGGTGAGCTGTACGGCGCCGAACAGGATGAGCGCGCCCGTGCCGGTATCGAGCGTCTCGTAGGCAAAGGAGAAGCCGAAGAGATAGACGAAGAGCGCCAGCACCGTCCGCCAGTCGGGTCGCGAAGGCGTCGCCCCGCCGCGGCGATGGCGCCGGATCATCACGATGATCCAGAGCGTCACGACACCGGACAGGACCCGCAGGGTGGCGAAACGGTCGGCGGCGATCAGCTCAGGCGCGAGGGCGAGGCGGGTCAGGATCGAGTTGCCCGCGAAGGCGATCATCGCGAGCGTGGTGATCGCGGCCGCGCGCACCAGGATCGCGTGGGCGGCTGCGGCTTCGCCACCGGGGCCCCCGCCGCTCACCGTGGGGGTCCGAGCGCGTCGGCGAAGGCGGGCAGGTGGTGTGCAGGGTCATCCCAGACCGCCGGCTCCGGCACGGCGAAGTCTACCAGGGGGCCGAGGCGGCGGGCGGTTTCGAGGTCGATGCCGCCCTCGGCCACGACCGGGACCTCGATCATCTCGGACCACCAGGCATAGAGCTCGTCGCCCGCGGCGGCAGCCGGACCGATGGCGACATAGTCGGCGCCCGCTTCGGCCAGCGTCATCGCGCGGTGACGCTCGGCACCGCCCAGGGCACCGATGATCCGGTCGTCGCCAAGCTCGCGTCTGAGGCGCCCCAGCGAGGCGGTCGAGGCGGCGAGATGCACGCCGTCGAGGCCGAGCGGGCCGACCAGCATCGGCCTGTCGGTCACCACGACGGGCACGTCCGCGGCATGGGCCAGTGGCAGGAGGCGGTTGACCGCGGCCGTCCACTCGGCATCGGGCGCATCGCCGAGATCGAGGCGGAGGCAGGCGACCTGCCCGGTTGCCAGCGCCGCTTCCAGCGGGCCGGCGAGCCCCTCGGCCCACACGGCGCCATCGCTCCCCTCCATTGGCGGGGTGACGAGGTAGAGGCGGGGCGGTGGGGCGTCGGTCATCGTCGGGGTCCGGCGGCGGGGGCATCGGCGGGGCGTCAGGTGGCGCGGTGCTGCCCGTGTGGGCAGGCGGTGTCAACGCCTGCCGCCCCACGTCGGCGCCCGCGAGGGGGCGCCAGCACCGCCGCAACGACGGCAACCGGACCCGGGAGGCCACCTCATGCCGGTGCGCCAGGTTGCGCCAACGCCCGTGGGGTGCGTGGGACGCACCCCTGGCCCGTTCCCCTGGCCGGCGCGCCCGGCGGTGCGTTTCACGCACCCTGCATCCCTGGCGGACGCGGCGTGGGCCGCCAGTCCGGCGGGGCAAGTTCGAAGCCCTCGAAGACGAAGCCGGGCGAGACGGTGCAG
>JBCBPG010000302.1:0-5811 GCA_039820865.1 Pseudomonadota bacterium | reverse complement strand
GCTCTTCCCCGATGCCGAAATCACCGCGCTCGCCGGCGCCGGCCACTGGCTCCACGCCGAACAGCCCGGCCCCTTCGTCGAGACCCTCGAGACCTGGCTCGCCACCCTCTGAAACGGGCACCAGAAGCCCCGAAACGGCCAAAAACGTCACATCAGCAATGTCCGATTGATGAAAGTCATGCCCGAAACGCCCGGCAAGCACCCGGGATAAAAGGGAAATCCTTTCCGGCACTCACGCGCGCATTCCGGGCCCGAAACGCGGATCGGCACCCCGACGGCGCGTCAGGCCCTTTCCGCCTCCGCCACGGGCTCAGCCACAGGGACCCGGCGCGATCCGCACCACCTCCTCGCTGCCAGTCCAGAGCCGGCGGCGGCGCTCCACGCAGACCCGCGCACCCGCATCCATCTCGCCCGCCGTTCCGTCGCCCACCGTCAGCCGGCCGCCGCCGTCCAGCACCAGCGCCCAGACCGCCGGTCCCTCGTTCTCGGCGCTGCGCTCGCGCACCAGTTCGACCGTGGCCGAGGCCGGCGCCAGCGCCTCGGTCGGCTCCAGCGCGCCCAGCAGGCCAAGCCCCGCCGCCACCGCCACGAAGGCCCCGATCAGCAGCCGCCGCCGTGCCATGGCCGGCCCCTCAGGCGGCCTCCATCGCGCTCTCCTCGACCACGGTGACGATGTCGGCCATGATCAGGTTGAGCTCGAAATCCTTTGGCGTATAGACCCTTGCGACGCCCAGTTCACGTAGCCGCCGGGCGTCCTCCTCGGGGATGATGCCGCCCGCCACGACCGGCACGTCGCCCAGGCCCGCCGCGCGCATCTGCTCGACCACGGCCCCGATCAGCGCCATGTGGCTGCCCGAGAGGACCGAGAGCCCGACGACATGCACGCTCTCCTCCAGCGCGGCATTGACGATCTGCGCGGGCGTCAGCCGGATGCCCTCGTAGACCACCTCCATGCCGCAGTCGCGCGCGCGCACGGCGATCTGCTCGGCGCCGTTGGAATGCCCGTCAAGTCCCGGTTTTCCCACGAGAAACTTGAGCCGCCGCCCCAGCCGGGCCGAGACCGCCTCGACCCGCGCGCGGATCGGGTCGAGGTCCTCGCCCGCCGCCGACGCGGCCCGGCCGACGCCCGTGGGCGCGCGGTACTCGCCAAAGGCCTCGCGCATCACCGCGCCCCATTCGCCCGTCGTCACGCCCGCCTTCGCCGCCGCGATCGAGGGCCCCATCACGTTGGTCCCCTCGCGCGCCGCCGCCCGCAGACCGGCCAGCGCGGCCTCGACCGCCGCAGGGTCGCGGGCCTCGCGCCAGGCGGTCAGGCGCGCCACCTGATCGGCCTCAACCGCCTCGTCCACAACGAGAATCCCGCCCTCCTCGGTCGCCAGCGGCGAGGGCTCGGCCTCCTTGAACCGGTTGACCCCGACCACGGTGATCTCGCCGCTCTCGATGGCGGCGACGCGGGCGGCATTGGCCTCGACCAGCCGGCCCTTCATGTAGTCGATCGCCGCAACCGCGCCGCCCATCTCGTCGATCCGGGCCAGCTCCTCGCGGGCCGAGACCTTCAGCGCCTCGACCTTCGCCTCGACCGCGGGGTTGGCGTCGAAGAGATCGCCGTATTCCAGGAGGTCGGTCTCATAGGCCAGGACCTGCTGCATGCGCAGCGACCACTGCTGGTCCCAGGGCCGCGGCAGGCCCAGCGCCTCGTTCCAGGCCGGCAGCTGCACCGCCCGCGCCCGCGCCTTCTTGGACAGCGTCACCGCCAGCATCTCCAGCAGGATGCGCGTGACATTATTCTCCGGCTGCTGCTCCGTCAGGCCGAGCGAGTTGACCTGAACGCCGTAACGAAAGCGCCTAAGCTTCGGATCTTCAACGCCATATCGCTCGCGGCAGATCTCGTCCCAGAGGTCGACGAAGGCGCGCATCTTGCACATCTCGGTCACGAAGCGGATGCCCGCGTTCACGAAGAACGAGATGCGCGCGACCACCTTGGGGAAGTCCTCGGCCGAGACGCGCGGGCGCACGCCGTCCAGCACCGCCGTGGCCGTGGCCAGCGCATAGGCCAGCTCCTGCTGCGGCGTCGCGCCCGCCTCCTGCAGGTGATAGCTGCAGACGTTCATCGGGTTCCACTTGGGCACCGCGCGATAGCAGTACTCGGCCACGTCGCCAATAAGACGCAGGCTCGGCTCGGGTGGAAAGACATAGGTGCCGCGCGACAGGTATTCCTTGATGATGTCGTTCTGAACCGTGCCCTGCAGCGTCGCCGGATCGACGCCCTGTTCTTCCGCAACCGCAACATAGAGCGCCAGCAACCAGGGCGCCGTCGCGTTGATCGTCATCGAAGTATTCATGTCGCCCAGCGGGATCTGGTCGAACAGCGTGCGCATGTCGCCGAGATGCGCGACCGGCACGCCGACCTTGCCGACCTCGCCCGCCGCACGCGGGTCGTCGCTGTCGTACCCGGTCTGCGTCGGCAGGTCGAAGGCGACCGACAGGCCCGTCTGCCCCTTGGCGAGGTTGCCGCGATAGAGCGCGTTGGACGCGGCCGCCGTCGAATGGCCGGCATAGGTGCGGAAGATCCAGGGACGGTCGCGGGTGGTCTCGCCGGTCATCGGTGTCTCCTCGGGGCCCGGGTCGGAGGGCGCTTGCTGCGCCGCAACCTAACGAACCATCACGGCCGCGCAAGAAGATTTCGCGCGCATGCTTTCATTCGAAAGAAGGATGCGGGTCGATCCAGCACCCTCCGGTGGCAGGACGTTCCAAAGCGGGATCAGCCGTCCGTTGCCGGCGCAGGCCGGCGCTCGCGCCAGAACCAGATCAGCGCCAGCATCGCCAGCACCGGCAGCAGCCAGACGACCCGCGACTGGTAGCGCCCCTGCGGCTGCGACGGCAGGCCCGTGATCAGCGCGTTGGCGAGAACGGCGGCAACCACCATGCCCACCAGCACCCAGAGATAGACCGGTGCCATCGGCCCCGCCGGGGCGCGCTGCGCCACGCGCAGGCCCCGCTCCGGCGCCCGCGCCCCCTGGCCCGGCCCGCCGCCACCACCCCGGCGCGCCAGCCGCCAGCCGATCACGCCCAGCACCATGGGCGTGGCGGTCAGCGCGGCGAGGCCGATGGCGTCGAACAGCCGGTGCGGAAAGGCCCAGTCGACCGCCAGCGTCCGCTCGATCGGCGCGCGCAGCAGGGGCGCCTGGGCCGCGATCGTCGCCCGCGTCGCCTGGTTGTAGTCGAGGAAATCGACCGAGAAACCCGTGAGTTGCCGGGCGAAGCGCCAGCTCCACTTGCGCGTCTGGCGCAGCGGAAAGCGCGCGATCGTCGCGCGGGCAAAGGCGATCTGCTGGTCCGACATCGCCGCCTGCGTCTCGGCATCGACGAAGAGATAGACGCCCACGTCCGGATCGCGCGACCACAGGAAATGGTCGGTCTCGTGGAAAAAGCGCTGACGCCAGGGGCAGTAGACCCAGCGATCCGGGTCGCGCTTGCACTGCCGGCGCAGCAGGTCGCGCCCGGTGCCGTCCGAGATCAGGCTGGCCGCGATCATCGGCAGCGGGCGCGGCGTATAGCCATAGACCTGCTCGACGGCGATCTTGAAGGCGAAGATCCCCGCGATCCCGCTCGCCACCGTCGCGCCCACGATCAGCCCGCCCGTCAGCGCCCCGGGCGTGCGCAGCACCAGCGCGACCGCCCCGCCGAGGATCAGGAGTCCCGCCGTCAGCGCCAGATGGGTGTTGTGGCTCAGCACCGCGAGGGCCAGCATCGCGCCCCAGAAGACCCTGTCCGCCCGGCCCAGCCGGTGCGGCAGCCCGACCAGAAGCGCCGCGCCGAGGATGCCGATCGCCGCGAAGATGTCCGGCATCAGCAGCGAGGCCGTCACCGCGCCCTGCGTCAGCGTCGCCACCGCCGTCAGCGCGATCAGCGCGCCCGGCACCACCCGCCCCAGCACCGCGCGACACAGGAAGGCGAGCGCCGCGACCATCACGCCGATCTGCATCAGCGCCGGCAGCACCGGCCCGCCCAGCCCCGTCAGTGCGGTCAGCCCGACCGAGTAGTAGACCGAGCGCGCCATCGAGATCCGCGCATCGATCCCCGGATCGGCCGTGGTCGCAGCGCCGGCATCGGCGCCGGAACCGGCACCCGCAGGCGCAGCGGGGGCCGGCGTCGGGACCGCCTCGGGAGCCTCGGCCGGCCCCTCGCCCTCGGCATGCACCGGGGGCAGCTGCTCGCGCCAGCCGAGATCGACGCCCAGCGCCTTCTCGACCGCCGCCGTACCGCCCGAGAGGTAGGAGAAGGTGTCGGCGAAGACGAAGGGCCCGCCATTGACCGCCATGGGCATGCAGGCGATGGCAAGGCTCACCAGGATCGCGGCATAGCGCGCGACCGCGCTGGCGGACGGCCCCCTGTCCGTCGTCCGGCGCCCGCCCGACGGCCCGTCGGCGGCCATGCCATCCGTGATCGGCCGGGAGACCGCACCGATGTGCCCTGGCCCGTGCTGTCCCATCGCCCTCACCCCCGCAGAGCGCCCCGCCGTCGGAGACATCGCAGCCCCCCGGCCACGGCCCCCGAGCCCGTCACGTCCGGCTTGACCTAGCGCGATCCGCGCCAAAGCCCGCCCCTGCCGCCCGGGACCGGTCCCGCCTGGCGGTCCCATCACGCGGCCCCCCGCCGCCCGCTCGCCCGGCACGACGGCCGCGGCCCGTCACGGGACGGCATAGCACGGGTCCTCGGCCTGTCATACTGCGCCGCAGCACCAGCGCAGGGCCGGCGGTCGGAAAGGGATCGCTGCGCCATCCTGGAACGACCCGGGCGGCGCATCGCGGGCCCATCCCGCTGCATTGCACAAACGGGGTTGCGCAGCGCAGCGCGCAATGTCAGTAACGGCAAAGCGCCATAGACGCACGAATCTTTCGCCTGTCGATCCACGGGGACCAGACCATGACTGACGCCGCCATTGCCGACGCCGCCCAGGGCGGCACCAGCACCGACGACACCAGGAACCTCTACGCCGTGGGCCAGATCCCGCCGCTCGGCCATGTCCCCGCCCAGATGCACGCCTGGGCGATCCGGCGCGAGCGCCACGGCACGCCCGACACCGCCATGCAGATCGAGGTCGTCGACACGCCCCGGCCCGACAGCCACGAGGTGCTGGTCTTCGTGATGGCCGCGGGCGTCAACTACAACGGCGTCTGGGCCGCGCTCGGCGAGCCGATCAGCCCCTTCGACGGCCACAAGCAGCCCTACCACATCGCGGGCTCGGACGCGTCCGGCATCATCTGGGCCGTGGGCGACAAGGTGAAGAACTGGAAGGTGGGCGACGAGGTCGTCATCCACTGCAACCAGGACGACGGCGACGACGAGGAGTGCAATGGCGGCGACCCGATGTTCTCGCCGACCCAGCGCATCTGGGGCTACGAGACGCCCGACGGCAGCTTCGCCCAGTTCACCTGCGTGCAGGCCCAGCAGCTGATGCCCCGTCCCCAGCACCTCACCTGGGAGGAGGCGGCCTGCTACACGCTGACCCTGGCCACCGCCTATCGCATGATGTTCGGCCACCACCCGCACGAGCTCAAGCCCGGCCAGAACGTGCTGGTCTGGGGTGCCTCGGGCGGTCTCGGCTCCTACGCCATCCAGCTCGCCGCCACCGCCGGCGCCAACGCGATCGCGGTGATCTCGGACGAATCCAAGCGCGACTTCGTCCTCAGCCTCGGCGCCAAGGGCGTGATCAACCGCAAGGACTTCAAGTGCTGGGGCCAGCTGCCCAAGGTGAACAGCCCCGAATACAAGGAGTGGTTCGCCGAGGCGCGCAGGTTCGGCAAGGCG
>JBCBPG010000301.1:0-5816 GCA_039820865.1 Pseudomonadota bacterium | reverse complement strand
CTATGCCGCGCTGGCGCCCAACATGCGGGGGCTGGAGGCGGCGCTGGCGGCGGGGGCCGACGAGGTCGCGGTCTTCGCCTCGGCCTCCGAGGGCTTCAGCCGGCGCAACATCAACGCGACCATCGAGGAGAGCCTCGACCGTTTCGTCCCGGTGGCCGAGGGCGCACGCGCGGCGGGCGTTCGCCTGCGGGGCTATGTCTCCTGCGTCGTCGCATGCCCCTATGACGGCCCCGTCGCGCCCGCGGCGGTGGCGTCGGTCGCAGCACGCCTCGCCGATCTTGGCGCCGTCGAGGTCTCGCTCGGCGACACGATCGGGCGCGGCACACCCAGGACGGTGGGCGCCATGCTCGACGCGGTGCTCGCGGTGCTGCCGGCCGAGCGGCTCGCCGGCCATTTCCACGACACCAACGGCCGCGCGCTCGAGAGCGTGGCGGTGGCCTGGGCGCGCGGGATCCGGGTCTTCGATGCGGCGGCCGGCGGGCTCGGCGGCTGCCCCTTCGCGCCCGGCGCCAGCGGCAACCTCGCGACCGGCGCGCTGGTCGACTGGGCCGGGGCGCGCGGCATCGCGACCGGCATCGACCGCGCGGCGCTGGCCGGGGCCGAGGCGCTGGCCCGCCGCCTCTCGACCCGCGCGCCCGCCGCCTGACCGGAGACCGCCATGACCGACGTCCTCCTGACCGAGCGCGACGCCCGCGGGGTCGTGACGCTGACGATGAACCGGCCCGATCGCCACAACGCGATGAACGCCGAGCTGATCGCGGCGCTGGCCGAGGCCGCCGCCGCGATCGAGGCCGACGCCTCGGTGCGCGTCGTCGTGCTGGCGGGCGCGGGGCGCAGCTTCTCGGCCGGCGGCGACCTTGCCTGGATGCGCGCGCAGGCCGCGGCCGACCGTGCCGGCCGGATCGCCGAGGCGACGCGGCTGGCCTCGATGCTTGGCGCGCTGGACCGGCTCTCGCGCCCGCTGATCGCCCGCGTCCACGGCGCAGCCTATGGTGGCGGGCTGGGACTGATGGCGGTCGCCGATGCGTCAATCGTGGCCAACGAGGCCAGATTTGCCCTTACGGAGGTGAAGTTAGGTCTCATACCTGCCACGATCGGACCGTATGTCGTTCCCAGATTGGGAAGGGCGAGGGCTCGCGAAGTCTTCTTTTCCGGTCAGGGTTTCGGCGCCGCCGATGCCGTCCGCCTGGGGCTGGCGGCGGAGGCGGTGGACCCCGGGGATCTCGATGCGGCGGTCGAGGCGCGCCTTGCGCCCTACCTCGCCGCCGCCCCCGGGGCGGTCGCCGCGGCGAAGGACATGGTGCAGCGCCTTGCACCCGGTCCCGATGCCGCAAAGGTGGCTGCGTCGATCGAGGCCCTGGCGGATCGTTGGGAGACCCCGGAGGCCACCGAGGGGATCGAGGCCTTCTTCGCGCGCCGCTCGCCGAGTTGGGGGTGTGACACGTGACCGAACGAGCCTGCCGCCGGCGCCCGGGCCGGAGAGCGCGTCGCTGGCAACTGGGCGCCCTCGTCGCCATCGGGATGGCCGAGATCGCCGCCCCCGGCTTCGTCTCCGCCCTGCCGACGGTGCTGGTGCCCCGACCCGCTGCCGCCGACCCCTGGACCGAGGCCGAGACCGCGGCCGCGGCGGGCGACTGCAATGCCGCCGTGCCGCTCTATCGCACGGTGCTGGAGGCGCAGCCGGGCGCGGCCAAGCGGATCGCGGCGACGCATTCCCTCGTGCTCTGCATCGCGAGCCCCGAGGACCCCTGGGTCGCGCGCGAGATGATGGCCGACCTGCTGCCGGTCGTCGTGCGCCATTTCGGCGCCCGCTCGGGCGGGCTGGCGCGCCACCACGCGATCTGGGCCGAGGCGGAGGTGCGCGCGGGTGCGCTGAACGTCGCCTGGCGCCGGGCCGAGGCCGCCATCGGCGCCGCCCGCTCGGCCGGCGAGATCGACCCCTTCGACCATGCGGCCGAGCTCTATCGCCTGGCCGCCATCCAGATCGCCCGGGGCGAGAGCGGGGCCTTCCGCGCCTTCCTCGCCAGGGAGATGCAGAACCTGACCGCCGCCAAATGGGCCGCGAGCGGGGACGACGAGCTGTTCCTCGAGGTGCTGGGCAACGTCCCGCCGGAGGGTGACGATGCGGCGTTCGCCGACTGGACCCGCGCGGGCCTCGTCGAGCTCGACCCCCGCGCCCTCTACCTCGACCTCCTGCCGGAGACGCCGAGCTGACGCGGCGCTGACGCGGCGGGCGCCCCGCCGGGCATGGGCAACGCGAGGACGGATCCGAGGCGCGCCCCCACCCGCGACAGGATAGGGGCACGACACTCAATGCTTGGCTAACGCCCGATCACGACCGTTGCGTGCGACAGGCGCGCAGCGTTCGGAGAAACTTCACCGCCCCGTGCCTATCCTGACGCGGGAGGGGGCGCGCCCCGGCGCCTCGCGAGGCGCACCGGGCGCAGGGCGCGCAGCCGAACCTCAGCCGGGCCCGCCATCCGGGTAGCCTTCGAAGCCCTCAACGACCCAGAGGGAGTAGGGGTAGTCGCGGTCGCGGTGGGTGCGGAAACGGCCCTCGTCGACCAGGCGGGCGTCCTCGAAGGCGGCGGCGATCGGCGCCGCGTCGCCCATGATCGCCAGCAGCAGGCGGCGCCCGTCGCCCGGGGACAGCGCGGCAACCAGCTCGTGGTGGTTCTGCGCGCGGCCCGAGGGGTGCCAGACCGCCACCTCGTCCCAGCCGAGCCCGCCGAGGAACATGCATTCCGACAGCCGCCGGCGGTCGTTGGAGAGCAGGACCTCGGCCCCCTCCTCGCCCATCGCGGCCAGCGCGCGGTCGCAGAAGGGCGTGCCGACGCGCATCTTCTTGAACGGGTCGGCGACGCGCGCCAGCCCCTCGGCCTGCACGGCGTAGAGCGCGCCCAGCCCGTAGATCGTGACCGCGCCGACGATGCCGAGGAACGCCTGCCACCGCAGCGTCCAGCCGAGCGCGGCCTGGCGCAGCCACGCCACCGCGAACAGGCTGCCCGCCACATAGGCCGGCGCCGCCCAGTTCGGCTGCGCGCGCGTGAGGAACGCCAGCGCCAGGATCGCGAAGAGCAGCAGCCCCGTCTGCCAGGCCAGCATCCGCATCCGCCAGTCGCCGATCCAGTCGCGCCGCCGCCAGAACGCCGCCAGGATCGCCAGGAACACGACCGGCCCGATGACGCCCAGCTGCGCCCCCGCGAACTCGGCGAACTTGCCGGGGTTGAAGTAGCCATGGCCGGGATCGGCATCCTCGGCCACGTGAACGGCGGTGGCGAAGCTGTTGGCGGCGTTCCAGATCAGGTTGGGCGCGATCACGATCAGCGCTGCCGCCGCCGCGATACCCGTGCCCCGCCAGTCGCGCCCCCGCGCCGAGAACAGGCCATAGGCCAGCGCCGCCGCCGGCATGACCAGCATCGTGTACTTGGCATGGGTGCCGAGGCCGATCAGCACCCCCATCAGGGCCCAGTAGACCCACCATCCCCGCGCGCGCCCATGCTCGGTTGCCGCGACCCAGGCCAGCATGGCGCCCGCCCAGGCGACCATCATCACCGGGTCGGTCGACATGATCATCGCCGAGACGCTGACCCCCGGCGCCGCGGTATAGGCCGTCGCCGCCCAGAACCCGGTCGCCGCGTCGAAGAGCCGGCGGCCGAGCAGGAACAGCATCGCCGCGATCGCGGCATGCGCCAGCGCGCTGGAGAACCGCAGCGCAAAGAGCGTGTCGCCGCCCAGGTCCGTCGCGATCCGGATCACCGCCGCCACGCCAGGCGGCTTGGAGAAGTACCCCCAGTCGAGTTCCTGGCCATAGGCCCAGTACTGCGCCTCGTCGAAATGCACCGGCACCAGTTCGAGCGCGTTGATGCCGAGCCGGAGCGCCAGCACCGCCAGCACCAGCACCGCGGCCGCGATCGTCCAGCGCGAGCTGTCGTCACCGCCCGTCGGGCGCGGCGCCACGCGGGCGCCCGCCCCGCCCTTCCTGCGCGGCCGGGCGGCCTTGCGCGGCCCCTTGGTGCCGCTCTTCCTCGTACCGCTGCCCTTCTTGCCGGCCATGGCCCGCGTCCTCGCTCGCCCGGGACCGCATCGCGGCCCCGCTCCCCATCCGGCCCGACCGGCCACCCCCGCAGCGCGGCCCGCGGCCCCGTTCGCGCGCGTGGTCTACACGAGGGGCCGGAGCCATCCAACCGCCCCCGCCGCACCCGACCCCGCACCCGACCCCTCACGCGGCCCCGCACGCGGCCCCGACCCTGGCCCGATGAGGTCTGGTCGCGGCCCCGCCAGCGCGTACTATGTCGGGACTGTAGGATCGCCCGCAGCCATTCCGCGCGCCGGCGCCAGCGAGGGACCGCCATGGCCGAGCTTGACCAGACCGTCGCCGGCGGTGCCGATGCCGCCGCCACCGCGCCCGGGGCGGGCGAGGACCGGATGGTGCGGCTCGCCGAGTACCGCCCGCCCGCCTGGCTGGTCGACGAGGTGCGCCTCGATATCGACCTCGCGCCACGCGCGACGCGCGTGCGCGCCCGCATCGCCTTCCGCCTGAACCCGGAGCATGAGGGCTCGGCACTTCCGCCGCTCCGCCTCGACGGGCGCAACATGGCGCTGGTGGCCGCCACGGTCGACGGGCGCGACATCCGCCAGGACCCCGCGCTGACCCAGTCGCGCGAGGGGCTGGAGCTGGCCGCCAGCGCCCTGCCCGGCCCGGCCTTCGCCTGGGACTGCACGGTCGAGATCGACCCCGAGGCCAACACCGAGCTGGAAGGCCTCTACCTCTCCGGCGGCATGTTCTGCACCCAGTGCGAGGCCGAGGGCTTTCGCAAGATCACCTTCTACCCCGACCGCCCGGACGTGATGGCACCCTTCACCGTGCGGCTGGAGGCGCCGGTCGAGAGCTGCCCGGTGCTGCTGTCCAACGGCAACCCGGGCGAGACGGGGCCGGCGGGTGAGGGGCGCCACTACGCCATCTGGCACGATCCGCACCCCAAGCCCGCCTATCTCTTCGCGCTGGTGGCGGGCGATCTGGTCGCCCATCGCGACCGCTTCACCACCGCCTCGGGGCGCGAGGTGGCGCTCGCCGTCTGGGTCCGCCCGGGCGACGAGGCGCGCTGCGCCTATGCCATGGACGCCCTCATCCGCTCGATGCGGTGGGACGAGCGCGTCTACGGCCGCGAATTCGACCTCGACCAGTTCAACATCGTCGCCGTCGCCGACTTCAACATGGGCGCGATGGAGAACAAGGGCCTCAACATCTTCAACTCGAAATACGTCCTCGCCAGCCCCGAGACCGCGACCGACCGCGACTACGAGCTGATCGAGGGCATCGTCGCGCACGAGTATTTCCACAACTGGACCGGCAACCGGATCACCTGCCGCGACTGGTTCCAGCTCTGCCTCAAGGAGGGGCTGACCGTCTTCCGCGACCAGTGCTTCAGCGAGGACGAACGCTCATCGGCCGTCGCGCGGATCGACCAGGTCAAGACGCTGCGCGCGCGCCAGTTCGCCGAGGACGCCGGGCCCCTGGCCCACCCGGTGCGCCCGGAGGCCTACAAGGAAATCAACAACTTCTACACGGCCACCGTCTATGAAAAGGGCGCCGAGGTCATCCGCATCCTCTACGGTCTCGCGGGGCCCGAGGGGTACCGAAAGGCGCTCGATCTCTATTTCGACCGCCATGACGGGCAGGCCTGCACGATCGAGCAGTTCCGCACCTGCTTCGAGGACGCGCTCGCCGACGACCCCGTCCTCTCCGATCTCGGCGATTTCGCCCGCTGGTGGCACCAGGCCGGCACCCCCCGCCTTGCGCTCTCCGAACGCTG
>JBCBPG010000300.1:0-5844 GCA_039820865.1 Pseudomonadota bacterium | reverse complement strand
CGCGTGGCCGCCTCGCCCAGCGTCCGGCGCGGGCAGTCGGGCAGCGCCGCGACCGAGGCCGCGAACCGGTCCAGCCCGGCGAGCGCCGGGGCGAGGTCATGCGTCGCATAGGCCCGCCAGCCGGCGAAGAGGCCGGTCGCCGGCGTCGGCCAGAGCGCCTGGCCCTCGTCAAAGGCCGCCGACGCCCAGTGCGACAGCCGCTCCTCGACCAGCGAGGGCCAGTCGATGCCCGAGACCTCGCCCGCCAGTTCGGCCAGCGTGGGATGCGGCGCCTCGGCCGGTGTCTCGATCGCCGCCGCGGCGCGGAGCGTCGCCGGATCGAGGTCGGCCGCCTCGGCCGCCGCGGCAAGATCCGCCTCGACGATCTCGCCCGCCTCGATCGCGGCCAGCACCTCGGCGCGCGGGCGGAAGGGGGTGACGCCCGCCACCCGGGCCAGCCGTGCGGCGGCGGTGGCCCGCTCCTCGCCCGCCTGGCCGAGGAAGGGGTTCACGGCGACGGTCGCGGCCAGCGGGAAGGCCGGGGGCACCTGCCCGGCCGCGTGCTCGGCGGCGGCGAGGAGCTCGAGCATCTCGCCCGAATAGACGGTCCGGTGCAGGGTCATGCGCGGGTCTCCTTGCGGGCGGTGAAGCGGCCGGCCAGGCGGTCGGCGACGGTGTCGAGGTAGAGGCCGTTCATCAGGTGCACGCGCAGCGCCGCGGCAGCGGGATGCGTGGCCCAGAGCGGCAGGGTCGCCTGCGCCAGCGCCGCGACGCCGAAGCTGCCGACGGTCAGCACCATGACGATCCAGGCGAGCCCGTCGGGCACGGGCGGGGGTGGCAGCGTGCCGGCGGCCACCCACTCGGCCCCGCTCTGCAGCGCGAAGTAGGCGCCGGTCGCCAGCACGGCCATGATGGCGGTGCGGCGGGTCAGCTCGCGCGGCGCGGCATCGGCCATGCCCTGCGCCACCAGGTAGGCCACGCCGAAGACCAGGATCGCGCCCAGCGCCACCGCCTGCGGCGCCTTTTCGCCCAGACCGAAGACGAAACCGACCGCGAAGAACAGCGTCAGCGACAGCGCAAAGGCCCGGCCGACCGGCCCTATGCCCGGCACCGCCACGGGGCCCGGCCGGCGGATCGCCGCCACCGCCTCGACCGCGCCGCCCGAGCCGAGGAAGGCGTGCGCCTTGTAGAGCGCATGCGCGATGATGTGCAGCAGTGCCAGCGGGAACAGCCCCAGCCCGCATTGCAGCATCATGAAGCCCATCTGCGCCGAGGTCGACCAGGCGAGCGAGGTCTTGACCGCCGGCTGCGTCAGCGCGATCGCGGCACCCGCCAGCGCCGAGAACCCGCCGAGCAACGCCAGCCCGGCCATCACGCCCGGCACGGCGACGAAGACCTCGGCAAAGCGGATCACCAGGAACCCGCCCGCCGCCACGACGCCCGCGTGCAGGAGCGCCGAGACCGGCGTCGGCGCCTCGATGACGCCGTGCAGCCAGCCCTGCACCGGGATCAGCGCCGAGGCCGCGACCGCGGCCACCGCCAGCAGGACGGCCACCAGCCACAGCCCCTCGGGCCGGGCACCGGCGGCGACCGCTTCGGTGATCGCCGCGATCTCGCCGGTCCCGAAGGCGTTCGCCATCAGCACGGCGGCCGCGATCAGCGCGAGGTGCCCGACGATGTCGCATGCGGCCTTGAGCCGGGCGGCGCGGCGCGCCAGCGGGCGCCCGGCGTAGAACAGGATCAGCGGGCGCAGCGCCAGCGCGACGCCGGCCCAGCCGATGACCAGCTGCGCCAGGGTGCCGGCCGTCACCAGCACCATCACCGCGGCCAGCACCAGGCTCATCCAGCCCATGAAGGCGCCCTGGCGCGCCTCGCCGTCCAGCGCCACGCGCGAGAAGCGCAGCACCGCCCAGCCGATCAGCGCGACCGTCAGCATCAGCCCGACGCTGACGATGTCGATCAGCAGCACCGTCCCCGCGATCGCAACGGCCGTGGGCCCCTGCAGCACCAGCCCGCCTGCCGCAACCAGCCCGACGGCCAGCGCCGCCAGCGCCGCGATCTCGGGCAGGCGCAGGCGCGGTGCGGCGCGTTCGACAGGTCGCATCAGCATGTCGAGGCCGGCCAGCAGCGGCGCTGCGGCGGCGACCAGCGTCAGGGTATCCATCATCGGTCCTCCCTCGGGACTTTCCGGGCTGGCGGGGAGGTAGACCGGCCGCAAGTTCGGGAAAAATACATTGTTTAGCATGATCCGTTCGATAAAATCGAACGATGGCCGAGCTGAACTACCACCACCTGCGCTACTTCCACGCCGTGGCGCATGACGGGAACCTCACGCGCACGGCCGGGCGGCTGAACCTGTCGCAGTCGGCGCTTTCGGCCCAGATCCGCCAGCTCGAGGCCCGGCTCGGCCATGCGCTGTTCGAACGCCGCGGCCGCGGGCTGGTGCTGACCGAGGCCGGGCGCATCGCGCTCGACCATGCCGACCGGATCTTCGGCGCGGGCGAGGAGCTTATGGCGCTCCTCGGCGATCCGGAGAGCGGTCGCGGGCCGCTCCGCATCGGCGCGCTGTCGACGCTCTCGCGGAACTTCCAGCTCGCCTTCCTGCGCCCGCTGATCGCGGGGGGCGAGGCCGGTCTGGCGCTCCGTTCGGGCAGCGCGCCCGTGCTGCTCGAGGCGCTCAGCACGCTCGCCCTGGACGTCGTGCTGACGACCGAGCCGCCGCCCCGTCCCGCCGGCGCCGGCTTCGTCGCGGAACGCCTGGCCGAGCAGCGGGTGGGCGTCTTCGCGCGTCCGGCCCGGCTCGGCCATGCGAGCCTCGCGGCGCTGCTCGCGGCCGAGCCGGTGATCCTGCCGACCGAAAGCTCGATCCGCACGGCCTTCGATGCGCTGGTCGCCCGGCTCGGCATCACGCCCCGGCTGGCGGCCGAGATCGATGACATGGCGATGGTCCGCCTGCTGGCGCGCGAGGACGCGGGCCTCGCGATCGCGCCGGCCGTCGTGCTGGCCGACGAGATCGCCGCGGGGTTGGTCGCCGAGGCGTCCTTCGGCCTCGACATCGTCGAGACCTTCTACGCCGTCACCGTCCAGCGCCGCTTTCCGAACCCGCTGCTGCGCCGCCTGATCGACGGCTTTGCCCTCTGACCGCAGGCCGGGCGCGCCGTACGCCCCGCCGCCGCAGGGTGCGTGAAACGCACCGCTGAGCCGCAACGGCCGGGCGTCAGGCGCCCGCTGCCTCACCCTCCCGGGGCTCGCCCCCGCGCACCCGCAGGAGCGCGACGATGTAGAAGGCGGCGATCAGGCTCAGCATCGCCTCCAGCGCGAAGATCGCGCCGACGAAACCGCTGTAGCCCTTGGCCTCGATGAAGGTGACGGCCGCGATCACCATGTAGAGCCCCGCGCCGAAAACCGGGTCGCGCCTGCGCACGCGCATCAGCGCCAGCCGCGTCAGCCCCGCCTGCGCCAGCAGGAGCGGCGCCATCATCGCCGTCTTCTCCATCGCGCCGAACGGCGCGATCGCCGCCAGGAAGACCAGGAACCCGATCTGGATCTTGAGCGCCCGCTCGACCACGCGGTCGGCGAAGCCCGGCCCGACGATCGTGCAGGCATGCTCCAGCCAGTCGAGGACCCGCGTCGTGCCGCGGGGGCCGTGCGCCGCGGCCAGCGCCCGCAGCCGGGTCCAGAGCCGTCCCGCGACGCCGAGCGCCCCGCACCATGCCGCCTGGCCGAGCGCCACCGCCTGCGCCCTGGCACGCGCCGCCGCCGCCGTTGCGATCCCCGCGACCGATCCGGTGAGTGTCTGCAGCATCTCTCGTCCTCCCTGTCGCGCCGGACCGCGCCTTGGCGTCGTTCACCCGGCCGCACGGCTCTCTGATGCGCCGTGGGGCGGTTTCATCCGTGACGCCGCGCCGGTGCCGTCCGGCAGCCGGACCGATTTCCATTCCCGGCAGGGATGAAAGGGCGGCGCACCGCGTCTGAGATCGTGAACGCCGTCCGGCCGCGGGCGGTGAACGCGCGCCCCGGCGCCCGGCTGGACAAGGAGAAACCGATGGACGGAGCCCTCACGCTCGCCGCCTCGACGCTGATGTCGCCGATGATGGTCTTCTTCGTGCTGGGGGTCGCCTTTGCCGCGATGTCGCGCGAGGTGGCGCTGCCGCCGATCCTCAGCCAGGTGCTCGCGGCGCTCCTGCTCTTCGCGATCGGCGTGAAGGGGGGCGCCAGCCTCGGCGTGCACGGCATCGACGGCGACGTGGTGATGAAGATCGCCGCCGGCGTGGCGCTCTCCGTCGCGATGACGGTGCTGGCCTTCGCGGTGCTCCGGCGCCTCGCTGGGCTCGACGGCGGCGATGCGGCCGGGATCGCGGCGCATTACGGCTCGATCTCGATCATCACCTTCGCGACGATGACGCTGCTGCTCAAGCTCGAGGGCGTGGCCTATGATGGCTGGCTGGTCGCGCTGGCGGCGATGATGGAGATCCCGGCGATCCTGACCGCGCTGTTCCTGGCCCGGCTCGCCGTCGTGGGCGGCGTCGGGATCCAGGGCGGCGGCACGGCGACGCTGGGTGGCGGCGGTGGCGGCCTCGGCGTCGGCCCGGCGCTCGGCGCCGTGGTGCAGAACCCGGGCGTGCAGCTGCTGGTCGGTGCCTTCGCGCTCGGCTGGCTGGCGGGCGAGTTCAACGCGGCCTGGGACGAGGACATCTCGAGCGGCCTGTTCCCCGGTGTCGTCTGCTTCTTCCTGCTGGCGCAGGGGCTCTATGTCGGACGCCGCCTCGCCTCGCTGGCGCGCCGGTTCGACTGGCGGCTGGCTGCCTTCGCGATCCTGATGCCGCTGGCCGGTGCGGCGATGGCGCTGGTGCTGAGCCTCGCGCTCGGTCTCGGCGCGGGCAACACGGCGCTGATGATGGCGCTGGCGGCCTCGGCCAGCTATCTCGCCGCCCCCGCGGCGACGCGCGTGGCGCTGCCGGGCGCGCGGCCGGAGCTGTATCTCACGCTCTCGCTCTGCCTGACGCTGCCGTTCAACCTGGTGATCGGGCTGCCGCTCTACCTGGCGCTCGCGACCTGGCTCGCGGGCTGAGGAGACCTCCCATGCTGGTTGACCGTTCTCTCGAACCGGTGCGCCGCGCCGGGCCGGCCGAGCTCGCCGTGGCGCCCGCGCTCTCGCCCGCGCTTTCACCCGCGCCACCGGCCGGGCCGCCCGCGGCCCCGCCCGTCGCCAGACCGCGCGCCTGCCCCGCGGGGGCCGCCGCCGGTGTCGCCCTCGCGCTGGCCGCGATCGCCGCCGCGGCGGGCCTTGCCAGCCTGGTGCCCGAGGTGCGGGCGGGCGCCGACCTGGCCGTGGCCTGGCCCTGGGTGCCCCCGCTCGGCATCGAGCTCGCCTTCCGGCTGGACGGGCTGGCGATGGTCTTCGCGCTGATGATCGCCAGCTTCGCGGGCGCGATCGCCGTCTATGCCCGCAGCTATCTCAGCGGCCACGCCCATCTCGGCCGGTTCTTCCTCTATCTCGGCCTCTTCACCGCCGCGATGCTGGGGCTGGTACTGGCGGACGACGTGATCGTCATGTTCGTCTTCTGGGAGCTGACGACGGTCGCCTCCTTCCTGCTGGTCGGCTTCTCCCATGCCAGCGACAAGGCGCGTCGGAATGCCTGGCAGGGCCTGCTGGTCACGGCTGCGGGCGGTCTGGCGCTGCTCGCGGGCCTGGTGCTGCTGGCGTCGGCCGCGGGGACGACCAGCCTCTCGGCCATCGTCGCGACCGAGGGGCTGACCGGGCACGCGCTCTATCCCGCGATCCTGGCGCTGGTCCTGGTGGGCGCCTTCACCAAGTCGACGCAGTTTCCGTTCCACATCTGGTTGCCCGGCGCGATGGCCGCG
>JBCBPG010000299.1:0-5849 GCA_039820865.1 Pseudomonadota bacterium | reverse complement strand
GTCGCGCCCGATGCGACGATGCCCCTCGCGTGACCCGCCTCTGGCCGGGGCTGGCCCCCCCCCACGACCGTTGCGTCGAAACATGTCACAGCGTTCACGCAAGACTAGCCTTTCGGTGCCCAAGATGACGCGGGCGGGGGCGAGCCCCGGCCAGAGGCGGGTCACGCGAGGGGCATCGTCGCATCGGGCGCGACGAAGCAACGGTGCCGGGCTTCGGCCTCGGGCATCGGGCCGGCAGGCTGGTGGGGAGCCAGCGTTCAGGTGGTTCTTGCCCGCTGACGCGCCGGCCGCGATGCTGGCCTCTGCCGGGGCATCGCCCGGCGCGCGGAGGGGTGGCAGTGACGCAGGCGACGGTTCCCGATGTCGAGCCCCTGGCGCTGGCGATCGGCCGCGCCCCCGCGCCGCCGGGTATAGGCCTCGTGCTGCTCGCCACCGAGCTGACGGCCGAGCGTGACCTGGCGCGCCTGCAGGCCGAGGGCATCGCCACCTACGCCACCCGCATCGCCTTCGAGAACCCGACGACGCCCGAGACGCTGGCCCGCATGGGGCCGCGGCTGGCCGAGACGATGGCGCTGCTGGCGCCCGTCGCGCCGCTGGCGGCGGTCTACTACGGCTGCACCTCGGGCACGGTCACTCTCGGCCGCGCGGCGCTGGAGGCGGCCGTCGCCGAGACGCTGCCCGGCACGCCCCTGGTCACGCCGCCCCATGCGGCGCTGGCCGCCTTCGACGCGCTCGGCGCCCGACGGATCGCGCTGCTGGCGCCCTACCTGCCCGAGACCTCGGCGCCGATGGCCGCCTGGTTCGCCGGGCACGGGGTCGAGGTGGTGCGCGCCGCCTGTCTCGGCATCGCCGACGACCGCGACATCGCCAGGACGGATGCCGACACGCTGCTGGCGGCCGCAAGCCTCGCCGATCACCCCGAGGCCCAGGCGGTCTTCCTCGCCTGTACCGCGCTCCCCGCGCTCGCCATCGCCGACCGGCTGGAGGCGCGCCTCGGCAAGCCCGTGGTCACCGCCAACCAGGCCGCGCTCTGGCAACTGAGGGGGCTCGCGGGCCGTCGCACGCCCCTGGCCGGCCATGGCCGGCTGCTGACCCTGCCCCCGACCTGACCTGCCGGATCGCCCATGGACCGTGCCGATCGCGCCCTCCCGCCCGCCGTCAGACCATCGGCACCCCCGCCGCGACCATCGTCGGGCCGCTGCGCCCATACCCGGCCCCGGATCCGGCACCTGCGGGGCGACCGCCTCCCAGTGGCGGGCGCTGACGCCATGCGCGCCCGCCCTGCGGGCCCGCAGACCGCAACGGCACGCGCCCCGGACGTCCTCGCCGTCGCGCCCGTGCGGTGACCGCCATGGCAAGCGACCTCCGCGACTGGATCGGGCGCGAGGCGGAGGTCGAGGACGTCCTCGACCTGCGCACCGCGCACCTGATGCAGAGCATGATGCGCCCTGCCCCGCCCCTGGCCGAGGGCGATGCACTGCCGCCCCTCTGGTGCTGGCTGTACTTCCACGCCCCCGCGCCGCTCGACGCGCTCGGCCGTGACGGCCATGCGGCCAAGGGCGGGTTCCTGCCGCCCGTTCCCCTGCCGCGGCGCATGTGGGCGGGCGGGCGGTTCGAATTCCCCGGCACGCTCCGGATCGGCCGGCCCGCGACCCGCCGCTCGAGGATCCTCGACGTCGCCGAGAAAACCGGGCGGAGCGGCGCTCTCTGCTTCGTCACCGTCGAGCATGCCTATGCCCAGGGCGGCGTGACCGCCTGGCGCGAGGAGCACGACATCGTCTATCGCGAGGACCCGGGGCCCGGCAGCGCGCCGCCCCCCTCGCCACCCGCGCCCGGGGGGGCGACCGACCGCGAGACGGTCACGCCCTCGCCCGTCATGCTGTTCCGATACTCGGCGCTTACCTTCAACGGCCACCGCATCCACTATGACCGCGACTATGCCCGCGAGGTCGAGGGCTATCGCGACCTCGTCTTCCACGGGCCCCTCACGGCCACGCTGCTCGCCGATCTTGCCGATCGCCGCACGCCGGGCCGCCTCGCGCGTTTCGACTATCGCGCCCGCGCGCCGCTGTTCGACACGGCGCCCTTCGGGATCGCGCTGGACCGGGGCGCGACCACCCGCGCCTGGGCCGCCACGCCCGACGGCCGCCTCGCGATGACTGCCGAGGCGCAGTTCGAGCGGGATTGATCGCGCCGGCCCGCCGGAACACGATCAGGCGCCCAGGCCACGAGGTTGCCCATGTCCTTCACCTTCCAGACCACGCCCTCGATCCTGTCCGAGGTGGGGGCGACCGCGAAGATCGGCGGGATCGCCGCGGACCTCGGCTGCCGCAAGGTCGCCTTCGTCACCGACGCGACAATCGTCGAGCTGGGGCTGGCGCGGGCGGCGCTCGACGGGCTGGCCGGGGCCGGTATCGCCGCCTGGACCTTCGCCGAGGTCGCCGCCGACCCGCCCGAGGCGATGATCCTGGACGCCGTCGCGCGCGCACGGGCCGAGGGGGTCGACGGCGTCGTCTCGGTCGGCGGTGGCTCCTCACTCGACACCGCCAAGCTGGTGGCCGTGCTGCTCGCCTCGGACCGGCCGCTCGACGCCATTTACGGCGTGGGCCAGGTACAGGGTGCCCGACTGCCGCTGATCCTTGCGCCCACCACCGCGGGCACGGGGTCGGAGGTCACGCCGATCTCGATCGTCACGACCGGAGCGAACGAGAAGAAGGGGGTCGTGGCGCCCCAGCTGCTGCCCGACTGGGCGATCCTGGATGCCGAGCTGACGATTGGCCTGCCCGCCGCCGTCACCGCCGCCACCGGCATCGACGCCATGGTCCACGCGATCGAGGCCTATACCTCGCGCCACCGCAAGAACCCTGTCTCGGACTGCCTGGCGCGCGAGGCGCTGCGCCTGCTCGGCGCCAACATCCGCACCGCCTGCACCGTGCCGGGCGACCGCGAGGCGCGGGGCGCGATGCTGCTCGGCTCGATGCTCGCGGGCATGGCCTTCGCCAACGCGCCGGTGGCGGCGGTGCATGCGCTGGCCTACCCGCTCGGCGGCCATTTCCACGTGCCCCATGGCCTCTCGAACGCGCTGGTGCTGCCGCATGTGCTGGCCTTCAACATGGCCGAGGCCGCGGGCGCCTATGCCGAGCTTGCGCCGCTGGTCTTCCCCGACCTCGCCGGCCGCGACGCGACCGCGCGGGCCGAGGGGCTGGTCGAGGGCTTCCGGACGCTCGGCCCCGCGCTCGGCATGGCATCGCGCCTGTCGGCGGTGGGCGTCGGCCACAACCACCTGCCGATGCTGGCCGAGGACGCGATGAAGCAGACCCGGCTGCTGGTGAACAATCCGCGCGAGATGACCTACGACGCCGCCCTCGCGATCTACCAGCAGGCGCTCTGAGGCGCGCCCCCTCCCGCGTTATGCTTGGCGCAAGACGGTGAACTTCCGGCGAACGCCGCCCGGGCACCGACGCCAGCGCCCGGCGCGGGGTTAGCGGATGCTTCAGCGATTCGCGGTCACCCCCCGCCGCATGGGGCGCGCCGGCCCCGGAGAAGAGACCGTGAGACGGCGCCGGAGACCGGGGCCAAAGGGCGGGGCCAAAGGGCGGGGCGGAGGACTAGTCCGGACGACTCTGCGCCGCAGCGCCGGGACGGTGGAAGGATTGACGACGGACGGACTGACGGCGGATGAATTGGCGACGGCAGGGCATTCCGGGCTGGGACGGCCGCGATGACGCTGCAGACCGATCAAATCGCCAGCATACGCGAGACCTGGGCGCTGGCCGCCCAGAACGGCCCCATGCTGGCGCGGCTGTTCTACGGCCGCTTGTTCCGGATCGCGCCGCAGACCCGCGCCCTCTTCGCCGAGGACACGGGGCCGCAGGAGCGCAAGCTGACCGCCACGCTCGCCTTCATCGTCGACAACCTCGATCGCCCTGAAGTGCTGCGCCCTGCGGCGCATGCCCTGGCCGCGCGGCATGTGGGCTATGGCGTGACGGCGGCGCAGTATGCACCGGTGGGCGAGGCGCTGACCTGGGCGCTGGCCAACCTGCTCGGCCCGCGTTTCGACGCCGAGGCGCGAGCCGCCTGGTCGGCCGTCTACGACGCGCTGAGCGCCGACATGGTCGCCGTGGCCTATGGCGAGGGCGCCGCCGCCTCCCGGGCGCAACGCGGCACCTATACCGAAGGATAGGACCGCTAGCCGGTTGCGCGCTGCCAGCGTGACCGGTCACGGTCTAGAAATCCTCCGACGGAGGACCTCCCATGGACATCAGCGTTACCGCCGCAGCCGGCACCGATACGGGCGCCGTGATGCATGAACTGCTGGCACCGCTCGCCGCGCGCGGCGTCGCGCCCGACTTCGTGTCGGTGCATCTGGGCAGCGCCCATGACGCCGGCACGGCGCTGGCCGCCACCGCCCGCCTTGCCCCGCGCGCGCTGCATGGCGCCACCAGCAGCCGGGGCGTCATGACCGGCAGCGGCGCGCTGTTCCGGGATCGGGACCGGGGCGACGGCCCGGCGAACGGCGTCGCAAACGGCGTCGCAAACGGGGCGGCAAGCGGGGCATCAGGCGGGGCAGCAGGCGGGGCAGCAGGCGGGGGCATTGGCGTCTTCGCGATCTGGGACGCCGAGGGCGACTACGGCACCGGGCGCGCCGCGCTTGACGGCGACGCGCGCGCCGCCGGCCGCCTGGCCACCGAGCGCGCGCTCGCCGCCGCCGGCCGCCAGGGCGAGGCGCCGGATCTGGTCTGGCTCTCGGCCGTGCCGGGCGCGGAGGAGGCGATCGTCGCGGGCATCGAGGCCGTGGTCGGCCCCAACACCCCCATCCTGGGCGGCAGCGCGGCCGATGACAACGTCAGTGGCGACTGGAAGGTCATGGACGCCACCGGCAGCTCGGGCGACGGCGTCGTCGTCTCGGTGCTGTTCCCCTCGGGTGCCGTCTCGACGGCCTACCAGAGCGGCTATACCCCCACCGGCACCGCGGGTACCGTCACCCGCGCCGAGGGCCGGGTCGTACACGAGATCGACGGCCGACCCGCCGGCGCCGTCTATGCCGGCTGGACCGGGGGCGCCGTCGCAGGCCCTGGCGAGGCCGCGACCAGCATCCTGGCCGAAAGCACCTTCTTCCCGCTCGGCCGTGCCGTGGCCACGGTGTCGGACGTGCCGTTCCACCTGCTCGCCCACCCGGCCGAGATGCGCCCCGACGGCGGCCTCGGGCTCTTTGCCGAGATCGCCGAGGGCGAGGTGCTGCAGCTGATGGCCGGCTCGGTCGAGGGGCTGACCGGGCGCGCCGGCCGGGTCGCGGCGCAGGCGGCCCAGGGCGCCCAGGGAGCCCAGGGAGCCCCGGGCGCCAGGCACGGCACGTCCGGCGCGGGCGCCCTCGCGGGCGGGCTCGTCATCTACTGCGGCGGCTGCATGATGGCCGTGCAGGACCACATGGACAGCGTCGCGGCCGACATCGACGCCGCGCTCGGGGGCGCACCCTGGCTCGGCATCTTCACCTTCGGCGAGCAGGGCAGCGTGATCGGTGGCCAGAACCGACACGGAAACCTCATGATCTCGTGCGCAACCTTCTCCCGGTGAACTAGTGTCGGGGACATGTTGGGAGACGAAGCGCTTCGCGAAGCTCTGGTCGAGCTCAAATCGCTGCGGGAGCGCGAGGCGGAAGCGCTCCGCGCCTCGACCGCCATGCTCGACGGCCTCTCGGCCATCACGGGCACCGACCGGCCTGACGAGGCCGTGGGCCGGCTGCTGGTCTCGGTCCAGAAGAGCCTCGGCTGCGACCAGGTCGTGCTGGTGCGCGACGACGGTGCCGGGCCGCTGGTGGCCGAGGCGGTCGACCCCGCGCTCGCCGATCG
>JBCBPG010000298.1:0-5871 GCA_039820865.1 Pseudomonadota bacterium | reverse complement strand
CTGGTGCGGGGCAACTTTCTCGCCGCCGCCTTCGGTACCGCCGTCGGCAACCCGCTCAGCTTCCCGCTGATCGCCTATGCCCCGCTGGCGACCGGCTGGTACATCACCGGGATCGAAGTCGACAAACCCGACCGGCTGAGCTTTGGCTGGCTGACCGACAACATGGACGTCATCTTCATTCCCTACGCGGTCGGTGGCATCCTGCCGGGACTGCTCAGCGCCGTCCTGTGCTATGCCGTCCTCGGGCCGCTGGTCGCGGCCTATCAGGAGCGGCGGCGCAAGCGCCTGGCCGAGCGGGCGCAGCGGCTGCAGGCCGAACTGGCGCGCGAGCAGGAGGCCTATGCGATGCATGACGGACGGGAGGGCGACGGTGCCTGAGACGACGGTTGCGAGGCTGGAGCGCCCCCTGGGCCGGCTCCGCCTCGGCGTGAACATCGACCACGTGGCCACGATCCGGAACGCCCGCGGCGGCGCCCATCCCGACCCGCTGCGTGCCGCGGCGCTGGCCGAGGCGGCGGGCGCCGACGGCATCACCGCGCACCTCCGCGAGGATCGCCGCCACATGACCGACGCCGATATCGAGGCGCTGTCCGAGAAGCTCACCCTGCCGCTCAACTTCGAGATGGCGGCGACGGACGAGATGCAGGCGATCGCGCTCCGCCACCGCCCGCATGCCGTCTGCATCGTGCCCGAACGGCGCGAGGAGCGCACGACCGAGGGCGGGCTCGAGGTCGCGGCCGACCAGAACCGCCTGGCCCATTTCATCGCGCCGCTGGCCGAGGCCGGCTGTCGCGTCTCGATCTTCATCGCGGCCGACCAGCGCCAGATCGAGGCCGCCGCGCGCATCGGCGCCTCGGTCATCGAGCTCCACACCGGCAGCTACTGCGACGCCCATGCCGAGGGACGCTTCGCCGAGCGCGACGCCGAGCTTGAGCGCCTGCGCGAGATGGCCAGCTACGGCCACTCCCTCGGCCTCGAGGTCCATGCCGGCCACGGCCTCACCTTCGAGACCGCGGGCCCCGTCTCGGCCTTCCCGGAGGTGATGGAGCTCAACATCGGCCACTTCCTCATCGGCGAGGCCATCTTTTCCGGCCTGGACAGCGCCATCCGCCGCATGCGCGACGTGATGGACACCGCCCGCCGCGACGCCTTTGGCGAAGGCGCCGCCTGATCTGCCGGCGACCACCGGCGCCTGACGCCTGTCCCGACGACGCTGCCGCCCTGCCGCCCGTGGCGCTTGGGTGGACGCGCAGGCTCATCGGGACGGCGCGCGGGTCGACTGCCAGCCGGCAGCGATGACCGGTTCGGCGAGGCAGCGTGTTGCGCAGATGGCCACGCGTCTGTCGTGAAACGGCAGGCGCCATCCGCACTGCCTGGTCCGATGACGGGTCCGGCCGCCTCGCAGCGGCGTCCAGCCGGAAGGCTTCGACGTGGCGCCCGACCGACCGGGTGTCATTCCAAGGCGTTCGACGCCTCGAACGTGCCGGAGCGTTATAACGGTCCCCCGGCCGAGGATGTGCTATCCTGGACTACGCTTCGAAGAGCGCCGACAGGGCGCAACAGATAATTGGGAGGAGGCGGACGGATGGCCCACGATCGGTTCGGGGGGGCCAGGCTGGTGTCGGCGCTGCTCGCCACCGCAGCAATCGCGTCCGCAGGCACCGCGGCTGCACAGGAATGGTCGGTGAACCGGCAGCAGCTCATCGAGGCCTATCCCGCCCCTGCCTACTCGCCCTATGCCGGGCGGACGTTTCCCGAGCGCCCGCTCTGGGGCGACACGCATCTGCACACCGGTCAGTCGATGGATGCAGGCGGCTTCGGCGCGCGGCTGACGCATGCGGATGCCTACCGCTTCGCCCGCGGCGAGGAGATCACCGCCTCCTCCGGCCAGCGCGTGCGCCTGTCGCGCCCGCTCGACTGGCTGGCGATCACCGATCACTCGGACGGCATGGGCATGATCACCGACGCGCTTTCCGCCAGCCCCTCGGTGACGCGGTTCGAGCAGGGGCGTCGCTGGTCGGAGGGCTTCCGCGGCGGCGGGCAGGAGGCGGTCGAGGCGGCCCTCGACCTGATCACGGCGGTCTCGCAGGGCCAGGTCGACCCGGAGCTCTTCGGGAACTATCAGCCGGGCGCGCGCCGCTTTGCCACGATCTGGTCCGACAACCTGCGCACGGCGGAGCGGTTCTACGAGCCGGGTACCTTCACGCCGCTCCTCGGCTTCGAGTGGACCTCGCTGGTCGCGGGCAACAACATGCACCGCAACGTGATCTTCCGCGACGGCCCGGCGCGCGCGGGCCAGATCGTGCCGATGACCATGACGCCGCCCTGGGGGAGCCCAGACGTCCTGGACCTCTATGCCTGGATGGAGGCCTACGAGGCGAGGACCAACGGCGCGGTGCTGGCGCTCGCGCATAACGGCAATCTCTCCAACGGCGTGATGTTCCCGGTCGACACCCGCTTCGACGGTTCATCCGTGGACCGGGCCTATGTCGAGGCGCGCGCCAAATGGGAGCCGCTCTACGAGATCACCCAGATCAAGGGCGACGGCGAGGCGCATCCCTTCCTCAGCCCCAATGACGAGTTCGCGGACTACTACAACTGGGATGTCGGCAATCTCGACCTGTCGGCGGCCAAGACCGACGACATGCTCGTCCACGAATACGCGCGCGCGGCGCTGAAGACGGGCCTCGCACTGGAGGCCAAGTTCGGCACCAACCCCTACAAGGTCGGCTTTTCGGGCGCGACCGACAGCCATACCGGCCTCGTGACCGCGGAGGAGGAGAACTTCTTCGGCAAGCACACCGGCTACGAACCCTCGGCCGAGCGCCTGCAGCACCCCTTTGCGACGTCCGAGAACGGCGAGCTCTTCTCCTGGCAGATGGTTGCCGCCGGGCTCACCGCCGTCTGGGCCGAGGAGAACACCCGCGAGAGCCTCTTCGACGCCATGCAGCGCCGCGAAGTCTATGCCACCACCGGCCCGCGCATGGGCGTGCGCTTCTTCGGGGGCTGGAGCTTCGAGGACGCCGATCTCGCCACCCGCATCCCCGCGACGGTCGGCTATGCCAAGGGCGTGCCGATGGGCGGCGACCTGATGGCCCCGCCCGAGGGTGCCGGGGCGCCGACCTTCATGGCGGTGGCGCTGCGTGATCCGATCGGCGCCAATCTCGATCGCATCCAGATCGTGAAGGGCTGGCTGAACGCGGACGGGACGACGGAGGAGCGGGTCCACGACGTCGCCTGGTCGGACGGGCGCGCGCCGGGTGCCGACGGCAGGCTGCCCCCGGTGGGCAACACGGTCGACATCGCCTCGGCGAGCTGGACCAACACCATCGGCGCCGCCGAGCTGGCGGCTGTCTGGACCGACCCGGATTTCGACCCCGGCCGCCCGGCCTTCTACTATGTTCGGGTGCTCGAGATCCCGACACCGCCCTGGTATCTCTACGATACCTTCCGCTACGGCGTGCCGATCCCGGAGGGGGCGCCGACCTCCCAGCAGGAGCGCGCCTACAGCTCGCCGATCTGGTACACGCCCGCGGGCTGACCCATGCGCGCCGGACCGGTGAGCCGCCGGCCCGGCGCCTGCTGAGACGGCGCGCCGCGCGGCACTCCCCTCCAGCACGTTTCGAGGTCCCCGGTGTCTCTGCTCCGTACGATCCTCCGCGCCCCGCTGCTCCACTTCCTCCTGATTGGCGCGGGCCTGTTCCTGTGGGACGCCGCCGGGTCCGGGCCGCCGCCGGCATCGGGCTTGGCGGACGCCAGGATTGTCCTCACGGTCGCCGATGCGGACGGCCTTGCCGAGCGGTTCGAGCAGACCTGGCGCCGGCCGCTGACCCCCGCGGAGCTCGACGCGCTGATCGACGCCCGGATCGAGGAGGAGATCCTGGTGCGCGAGGCCCGCGCGCTGTCGCTCCACGCCGAGGATCCGGTCATCCGCACCCGCCTCGTCCAGAAGATGCGGTTCCTGCTCGCATCCGCGGCCGCCGCGCGGGAGCCGACCGAGGTGGAGCTCTCCGCCTTCTTCGCCGAACGCCGCGCGGACTATGCCGCGCCCGCTCGCGTGAGCTTCGAGCAGGTTCTCCTCGGCGAGGCGGCTGCGGCGGCGGCCCCGGCGCTCGAGGCGCTCGCCGCCGGGGCCGATCCCAACACGGTCGGCCGCCACAGCGTCCTGCCCCCCACGATGCGCGCGGCGACCCCCGCCGCCGTCGACGGGGTCTTCGGAGCGGGCGTCTTCGAGGCGCTGTCCGCGGCCGAGACCGGGGTGTGGTCCGGGCCCGTCCGCTCTGGCTATGGCCTGCACGCCGTGCGCGTGACGGCGGTCGATCGCGGACGTGTGCCCGAGCTTGCCGAGCTCCGCGAGCGGGTTGTGCAGGACTGGCGCGCCATGACGGCCGCGGACGGGGCGGCCCGGCTGATCCGGGAGCTGCGCGCGGGATACGCTGTCGAGCGGCCAAGCGCCGATGCGCTCCGGACCGCGCTGCAGTGACCGCGCTGCGCGCCATGCTGGGAGGCCTCCTCCTGCTGGTCGCGCTGCAGCCGGCGCCGGCGGCGGGCCACGCGCTGCAGCCGGGATACCTGGCGATCGCCCCGCTCGCGGGGGACGACCTGCGGGTCTTCTGGCGGGTGCCCGACGTGCAGGGCCGCCCGATGCCGATCACCGTGCGGCTGCCCGAGGGCTGCGCCCCTGCCTCCGGCCCGGCGCCCCGCCGGGACGGGCAGGCCTGGCTGGCCTCCTGGGTCGCGCGCTGTCCCGGAGGCCTCGCGGGCGGCACGCTCGCCATCGGGGGGCTCGAACGCACGCAGACCGACGTGCTGGTCCGTCTCGAGATGCCGGCGGGAGCGGTCCTCACCGAGCGGCTGACGGCCGAGCGCACCGCGATCGCGATCCCGGCCGAGCAGGGCAGGCTCGACGTGCTGCGGACCTATGTCCCGCTCGGCGTCGAGCACATCCTCGGGGGCTTCGACCACCTGCTGTTCGTCCTTGCGCTGCTGCTGCTGATCCCCGACCGGGGCCGGCTCGTCGGCGCGGTCACCGCCTTCACCGTGGCGCACAGCCTGACGCTGGCGGTGGCGACGCTCGGCTGGGTATCGCTCAGCCCCGCGCCGGTCGAGGCGAGCATCGCCCTCTCGATCATGTTCGTCGCCGCCGAGCTCGTCCAGCGCGAGGCCGGAGCGCCGCGGCTCTCCGAGCGCTGGCCCTGGACGGTGGCTTTCGCCTTCGGGCTGCTGCACGGCTTCGGCTTCGCGGGCGCGCTTGTGGAGATCGGCCTGCCGCGGGGCGAGGTGCCGCTGGCGCTCCTGTCCTTCAATGTCGGGGTCGAGCTGGGGCAGCTCGGTTTCATCGCGGCGGTCCTGCTCGCGGCCGGCCTTGCGCGCAGGCTGGCGCCCCGGGCCGGCCGCGCCTTCGGCGCCGGAGGCCCCGGCGTCCTGGGGCTCTCCTACGCGATCGGCGGGGTCTCGGCGATGTGGTTCGTCGAGAGGGTTGTCGCCCTCTGAGCGAAATGCGCCTCGGGCGCCGGCTGCCCGGCCCGGCGCCGATCCCGAAGGTGACCTCGAAGATCCTCTTCGCGAAACCGAAGGGTGTCGGACAGGCGCCGCCGCCCGTCCGCGGCCGGAGCGCGTTGAGAACGGCCAGACAGCCCGCGAGACCGGTCGAGACGGCGGGAAGACGAGATGGAACGCGACCGTGAACGCGAACTGGCGCCGCGCGGGGATCTCGGCCGAAGAGCCGTGGACCGTTAGAGCATTTTCCAGCCAGACTGACTCAGTCTGGCGACAAGAAAATGCGGCAATCAGAAAAGCCTAGAGCGCGAGACCTGACGCAGTCAGGTCGGCAAGCGCTCTAGCGTCGCTCCCTTGCGTCAGGCGGCGTCG
>JBCBPG010000297.1:0-5889 GCA_039820865.1 Pseudomonadota bacterium | reverse complement strand
CTGCGCAGCGACCGCCCCGTCGAGATCCGCGAGATCGGCGTGCTCTATGCCAACGGGCGCGAGGACCGGCTGTTCGTCGGCGACCGCATCGTGGTCGAGCTCTCGCCGGTGCTGGACCTGCGTGGCCGGCGGGGGCGCGAGATCGATGCGGTCCTGCTCTACTATGCCGGCCCGCCCCGCGGCCCCCGGCCGGTCGTCGAGGTCTGGGGACGGCGCGCGACATCCGGCGGCGGCAAGCGCGACCGGGACCGCGACCGGGACGACGACGATGACGACGATGACGACGACGACGACGACGATGACGATGACGGCTGAGGGCGTGCCCGTCGCCACGGCTTGACTGCCGGGCCGTGGCGGGCTTCGGTTCGCCCATGCGCATCGCCACCTGGAACATCAACGGCGTCAAGGCCCGGCTCGATCTGCTGGTCGACTGGCTGAGGACCGCCGCCCCCGACGCCTGCGTCCTGCAGGAGCTCAAGAGCCAGGACGCGCCCTTCCCCCGCGCGGCCATCGAGGACGCCGGCTACACCGTCGAGACCCACGGCCAGAAGGGCTTCAACGGCGTCGCGATCCTGGCCAGGGGCGCGATCGAGGATGTCGTGCGCGGCCTGCCGGGGGCCGAGGGCGCGGGCCCCGACGGCGCCGACGACGAACAGGCGCGCTGGATCGAGGGCACGGTCTTCGGGCCGAAGGGCGATGGCGTGCGCCTCTGCGGGCTCTACCTGCCCAACGGCAACCCCGCGCCGGGGCCGAAATACGACTACAAGCTGCGCTGGATGGCGCGGCTCGAGGCGCGGGCGCGCGACCTCCTGGCCGAGGAGATGCCGCTGGTGCTGGCGGGCGACTACAACGCCATCCCCGAGCCGCGCGATGCCGCCAACCCCGCCAACTGGGTCGGTGACGCGCTCTACCTGCCGCAGACGCGGGCGGCCTGGCGGCGGCTGGTGAACCTCGGCTTTCACGACGCGACGCGCGAGGCGAGCCAGGAGGACGGCGTCTACACCTTCTGGGACTACCAGGCCGGTGCCTGGGAGCGGAACGACGGCATCCGCATCGACCACCTGCTGCTCGGCCCCGAGGCGGCCGACCGCCTGGTCTCGGCCTCGGTCGAGAGCGCGATGCGCAACCGCGAGAAGCCCTCCGACCACGTCCCCGCCTGGATCGAACTCGCCGCCTGAGCGCGCCCGGCGCCCCCACGACTCGCCTCCCCGACACCCCCACGACACCCCCCATCCCGGCATCTCCCTGCGCCGGAGGTGCCGGGGCCGCAGGCGCCGGGGCCGCAGGCGCCCCTTGAGACGACGTTCAGACGTTGCCGGCGCGCCGGGGCGGCAGCGGCATGCCGGGAACGGGCACGCCCTCGGACGCGCCGCCCCTGGCGGGCGGCTCCTCGACGCGGACGGTGCCGATATCCGGCGTCGGCGGCGGGACATCCTGCAGCTGGTTGTCGGCCGCGGGGCCGCCATTGCCCTCGATCAGCGCCAGCGCATGGCGGCGGATCTCGTCGAACAGCGCCTCGGGCGGCAGCGGATGGGCGTCGAAGCCCGAGACGGTGATCACCGCCATGCGGTCGTTGAGCTCGAGAAAGCCGCGCCAGAAATCGCGCGACAGGAGCGGCATCGCGCTGTCGTCGAGGTTGCGGGCATGGATGTAGAGCGCGCCGTCGATCTGGCTGGCCGCGCGGATCGAGACCTCGCCCGCATCGGTGCCGCGGGCAAGCTGGCGCCGCCCCGCGTCGGTCTCGAGAAAGGCCTGCAGGTCGGCCATCGGCCCGCGCGGCGCGGCGGCGAGCGAGACGGTGACGAGGCCCGGAAAGCCGGCGCCGCCCATCTCCGCCCCCTCGGTCAGCGCGCAGTCGGTCAGCAGCACGAAGGCCGAGGCGCCCTCGAGGTCGATCGCGTCCTCGGCCACGCAGGCACCGTCGGCGGGCGTGACCGCCACCCGCCGGTCGCCCGAGCGGATGACGGCACGGTCCGGTGCCACCGAGACCAGCAGGAACTGGCCCACGCCCGTCGTGCTGCCCGCGCTGCCGCCGACGGGTGGACCCTTCATGCAGCCGGCCGAGACGGTGAGCGCCAGCGCCGCGAGCGCGAGCCCCGCCCGCCCGCGGCGGGCCAGCAGCCGGGCGGTGCGTTTCACGCACCCTGCGCCCGATGTCGCCTCGCCCGCCGGGGCCATCTCAGAGGTCGGCATAGACGTGGCGTTCGCCGGCCTTGCCGGGATGCGTGACCGCACCGTCCTTGGTCGAGCCGACGAGCTGGGCGTATTTCCAGAGCGCGCCGGCACCGTAGAGCGTCTCGCGCGCCGGCTGGTCTTTCCTGGCCTTCGCCCGGTCGCGCAGCTCCTTGGCGGTGAGCTTGACCTTCAGCACGCCCTTCTTGGCGTCGATGGTGATCACGTCGCCGTTCTCGAGAAGGCCGATCGGCCCGCCCACGGCCGCCTCGGGGCCGACATGGCCGATGCAGAAGCCGCGGGTCGCGCCCGAGAAGCGGCCATCGGTGATGAGCGCGACCTTGCCGCCCATGCCCTGCCCGCTGAGCGCCGCGGTCGTGGCCAGCATCTCGCGCATGCCGGGCCCGCCGCGCGGCCCCTCGTTGCGGATGACGATGACCTCGCCCTCCTCGTATTCGCGCTTCTGGACGGCGGCGAAGGCCTCCTCCTCGCTCTCGAACACGCGCGCGGGCCCTTCGAAGCGGAGCTTCTTCATGCCGGCGACCTTCACGATGGCGCCCTCGGGGGCGAGGTTGCCCTTGAGGCCGACGACCCCGCCCGTGGCCGAGAGCGGCTTGTCGACGGGGTGGATGATCCTGCCGTCGGCCTCGCCCCCGATGTCGGCGAGGTTCTCGGCCATGGTGCGCCCCGAGGCCGTCGGCACGTCGCCATGGATCAGGCCCGCGCGCATCAGCTCCTTCATGACGACCATGATGCCGCCGACCTCCCAGAGGTCCTTGGCGACGTACTTCCCGCCGGGCTTGAGGTCGACGAAATAGGGCGTGTCGCGGAAGATCTGGCAGACGTCGTCGAGGTCGAACGCGATGCCCGCCTCGTGCGCGATGGCCGGCAGGTGCAGCCCGGCATTGGTCGAGCCCCCGGTGGCGGCGACCACGCGGGCGGCGTTCTCCAGCGACTGGCGGGTGACCACGTCGCGGGCGCGGATGTTCTGGGCGAGGAGGTTCATGACCGCGCGGCCCGAGGCCTCGGCATAGGCGTCGCGGCTCTCATAGGGCGCGGGCGCGCCGGCCGAGTTGGGGAGCGCGAGGCCGATCGCCTCGGACACGCAGGCCATGGTGTTGGCGGTGAACTGCCCGCCGCAGGCGCCGGCCGAGGGGCAGGCCACGGCCTCCAGCTTCTCGAGCTCGCAGGTCGAGAGCGTGCCCGCCTGGTGGCGCCCGACCGCCTCGAACACGTCCTGCACGGTCACGTCGCGCCCCTCGAACCGGCCCGGCATGATCGAGCCGCCATAGAGGAAGACCGAGGGCGTGTTGAGCCGCACCATGGCCATCATCATGCCGGGCAGCGACTTGTCGCAGCCGGCCAGCCCGACGATGGCGTCATAGGCGTGGCCGCGCATCGTGAGCTCGACCGTGTCGGCGATGGCCTCGCGCGAGGCGAGCGAGGAGCGCATGCCCTCGTGCCCCATGGCGATGCCGTCGGTCACGGTGATGGTGGTGAACTCGCGCGGCGTGCCCGCGGCCTCCTTGACGCCGAGCTTGACGGCCTGGGCCTGGCGGTTGAGCGCGATGTTGCAGGGCGCGGCCTCGTTCCAGCAGGTCGCGACGCCGATGAAGGGGCGGTGGATCTCGGCCTCGGTCAGGCCCATCGCGTAGTAGTAGGAGCGATGGGGCGCGCGCTCCGGCCCCTCTGTCACGTGCCGGCTGACCAGGCGGCTCTTGTCGAACTGACGGGCGTCCATTGCTCCCCCCCAAACGGTGGCTTGGCGCGTCGCTTCGCTACGACGCTTTTGTGGCGTTCCTCTCTAGCTCTCGACGCCGTGATGATCCAGCGCCCGCAGGGCCGATCCTCGCGGCGCCGGCGGCACCGGCCGCCCTGACGCGGAACGGCCGGTGACAGCGATCGCGACCCTGGGGACCGAACGCGCGACCCCACCCTTTTCCGTCGCCCACAAGTTGTGAAGGTGTCGATTATTGGGGATCGATCAGTCTCTTTTTTGTACGGTCAAGTTATCGCTGGGGAAGCCGAGCTGTGCCATAATGGAGCAATCAGTAGTCGCGTTGTTTTCACGGCGGCGGGGTCCGCCGGTTTTGGAGGAATGGCGATGGCGATCTTGACGCCTGGCGCTTCTGACGCCCACGATATCGAGACGACCGAGGCTGACGTACCGCGACGGCGGCGCAGCCTCGCCGTGCTGGCCGAGGCGATGGCGACGGGCATGGCGGCTGCCAACGCCTGGGAACACCGCCCGACTGGCGGCGAGACCACCGAGGAGCAGGTAGAACACCTGCGCCGCTGGTACTTCGACGACTGAGGGCGCGGCCCTCCGGCCGGGCCCGGAACGCGTGACGGCCCCGTCGGGCGGTCGCGCCAGACCGGTCGCCTGCCGCGCCGCCCGAAGGGTCGCGCCGGCGGGCGGACCCCGATGGGAGGAAAGCCGATGAGCATGAGGCGCGAGACCCCGGCCGATCGCCAACGCCGGATCGACGGCGCACGCACCGCCGCCTATGCCGCGATCGAGCGCCGCGACGGCGACCCGACCGGCGATGCGCACACACAGGCGCTGCACCGCCAGCCCGCCGCACCCGCACCCGGGACGCGGCTGGCCGCCTATCTGCGGATCGACCGCGGCCGCACGACCTGACCGCCCCCCGCTGACCGCCCCGGGCCGCTTCCTGGCGGGCCCGGGTAGGTAGCTGATCGCTGGCTGCTCGCTGGCTGCTCGCTCGCTGGGGCTCGCCCCCACCCGCGTCAGGTTACGCCCGAAAGCGTGACCATTCGGCGAACGCTGGCGCGGACGACGGCGCAACATGCCGCGTGGCGTTAGTCTGCGCTTCAGCGAGTCGGCGATAATCTGACGCGGGTGGGGGCGAGCCCAGGGACGTCGCCCCTCAGGCAGCGACGCCCCTCAGGCAGCGACGTCCGTCAGGCGAGGCCGGCGAGGCGGTCGCGGGCGGCGGTGAGGCGGGTCTTCTCGGCCTCCAGCGCGGTGCGGCGCTCGCGGTTCTCCTCGACGACCTCGGCCGGCGCCTTGGCGAGGAAGTTCTGGTTGGCGAGCTTGGCGTCGATGCCCGTCATCTCCTTGTCGAGCTTGGCGATCTCGCGGTCGAGGCGCGCGCTCTCGGCCGCGACGTCGATGACGCCGGCCAGCGGCAGGCTGATCGCGACCTCGCCGAGGGCGAAGGTGACGGCGCCCTCGGGGGCGTGCTCGGCCACGGCCACCTCGCGGAGACGGGCGAGGCGCTGGACGAGGTCCGAGTTGCGCAGGAGCCGCATGGCGATGGCGGGCGAATGGCCGGTCATCACCATCTCGAGCTGCGCGCCCGCGGGCACGTTCATCTCGGCGCGCAGCGACCGGATCCCCTCGATCAGGCGGACGATCCAGTCCATCTCGGCATCGGCAGCCGGATCGACCAGCGTGTCCGGCAGGTCGGGCCAGGGGGCGTGGGCGCAGAGGCCGCTACCGCGGGTCGCGGTCCACAGCGCCTCGGTGATGAAGGGCATGATGGGGTGCAGGCAGACCACGATGTGGTCGAGCGCCCAGGCCGCGGTGGCGCGGGTCTCGGCCTGCGCGGCCGCGTCCTCGCCCTGGAGGAGCGGCTTGGAGAGCTCGAGGTACCAGTCGCAGAAGGTCTTCCAGATGTGGTCGTAGAGGACGCGCGCGGCCTCGTCGAAGCGGTAGGCCGCCAGCGCCTCGTCCAGCGCGCGGGTCATGCG
>JBCBPG010000296.1:0-5893 GCA_039820865.1 Pseudomonadota bacterium | reverse complement strand
GTTGGGTACGGACACCCTGCCCCCGACATTGGGTACGGGCGCCCTGCCCGCCCACGTCAGGATAGGCCCAGGCGGATGAACATCCCGTTGCGTCCACGGGTCCAGCAGCGTTCGCGGAAAGCTAACGGGATCGCGGCAATGATGACGTGGGCGAGGATGGGGGAGGGGGCGAGGATGGGCGTTGCCGTTCGGTCGGACACCGCTCCGGGCGGTACCGGTCGGCTGCGCCCCGTGAGCCCGGGTGTCGCCATACCGCGTCGACCCACTCCCGCGCCCGGGCCCTCCGGGGCTGCGCCAGCGGATCGGCCGCACCGCGCCACGCGCCGCCATCGCCTGCGGTACCCGGCCGCCGAGAACGTTCGCACAATGTTCAGCACACAGCGCCTATCGTTACGCGGGCGGGCGCGGGCGCTGCCCTGTCAGAGGCTGCCCTGTCAGAGGCTGCCCTGTCAGAGGCTGTGCTGTCAGAGGTTGTCGAGGCGGTCCAGGGCGCGGTCGACGCCGTCGAGCGACACCTCGAAGCGGACGCCGCGCCCGCTCTCGGCGGCGATCAGGCGCAGCGCCATCACATCGCCTGCCCGCAGCATCTGGCCGAGCAGGGTGTCGAGGGCGGTCTCCGCAATGCAGCCGCGCTGATAGCAGGTGAGGAACGGCACCGTCACGGCGTCCGCCTCGTCGACGCTCAGTTCCAGGCCGCGGGCGAGGTCCGGGCCGAGCGGCGTGAGGAAACGCACGACCCGTTCCCCGCCCTTCTCGAACACGGTGACCTGCAGGACGCGCTGGCGGCTCTCGGCGTTGTTCAGCACCTGGAAGGCCGTGCAGCCGGCGCCGCCGGCGGCGCAGCGCACCGTCCAGACGCCGTAGCGCTCGGTCAGCGCGTCGGGGCCGGCCGGCTCGATGGCGGCGGTGTCCGCCTGGGCGATGCGGACCGGCGCCTCCTCGGCGACGGGTGCCCGGGCGGCGATGGGCGCCCGCGTCGCTTCGCCCGTCGCTTCGCCCGTCGGGGCGGGCGTCGTGGCGGGCGCGGTTGAGGTCGACACCCCCTCCGCCTGGCTCTGTGCCGGCGTCAGCCGCAGGTCCATCAGCGTGCCGGCCGCGACGCCGAGCGCCAGGGCCGCCGTGAGGGCGATACGGATCGTGGTGCGGGTCCTCGGGGTCATTGCGCGGGCTCCCTGTAGAGCGGGCCGAACTCCTCCTCCCAGGTCACATGCGCGTCCTGGCCGGCCATCGAGCCCGCGGCCATCGGCGTGCGCACGCCCGGCAGGACCGTGACGTCGAAGAGCTCGCGGATCGGGCCGCCCTTGAGCCGCACCCAGTGCACCACGTCGCCCGAGTTGAGGTCGATCACCTGGATGCCGCACCACGGATCGGCGTCGCGGCGCTCGAGCTCCTGGTCCAGCTCGAGGCCCGCGAAGCTCTTGTCGCGCGGCAGCGACAGCGTCGCGATGGCGAAGTTGTTCACGAAGGTGAGGCCGCGCAGGAAGCCGGGCATGAAGGCCACCACCTCCTGCGCGCCGGTCTGGCGATCGACCCGCGCCAGCTCGCCCCGCCCCGAGTTCAGGACATAGAGCTGGCCGTTCCAGACGCGCGGGCTGTGGGGCATCGAGAGCCCCTCGGTCAGGATCCGGTCGTCGTCGGCGAGATCGACGACCAGCCCGCCCTGGCCGCGGCGCTCGCGCCAACCCGCGATCACGTCCGAGCGGCAGACCGCCGAGACATAGCGCGCGCGCCCGTTCTCCATGCCGAGCCCGTTCAGGTGGCAGCGGTCCTCGGCGGCGAGGCGCGAGATGAAGGGCGGCTTCCAGATCGGCCGGAACCCGTGCACCACCGAGACCGTCGCCAGGCAGGAATGCTGGGTGTTGACGAAGATGATCCGGCCCGAGGGTTCGACGCCGATCTCGTGGATGTCGACCGGGCCCACCGTCTGGGCGTTGCGCGGCACGTAGAGGCGGTCGAAGCGCTGGTTCGCGACCTGGCCCGGGCGGAGCGCGTTCTCCATCCGCCAGATCTGCGACGAGGTCGCCATGTATAGCCGCGTGGGATCCGCCCAGACGCCCATGGCGCGGCCGAAGCCGTGCTGGTGGAAGGTCACCTGCCCGTTCGGCGCATGGCCCACGAGAAACAGCTGGCCCGACTGGTAGGAGGTGAAGGCGAGGCTGCACTTCATCCGGCCGAGCCAGGCGGCGAGACCGCCGGAGCAGGTGATCTCGGTCTTCTGGGGCTGGCCCTGCTTCTGGCCCCCCTGCTGGGCGGGCGCGCCGGGGCGGGCCTGGGCGGGTGCCGCGGGCCGCGCGGTCCCGGGTGCGAGGGCGGCGGGCGCGGCCGGGGTCGGTGCCTGGGTCGCTGCCTGGGCAGCTGCCGGGGTCGCCGCCTGGGTCGCCGCCGGGGTCGCCGATGTCGCGTCGGTCACCGGAGGTTCTTCCGCGCTCCAGCCGCCACCCGCCGTCACCGCCTCGCCACCGGGCGCGGTCACGTCGCTCGAGGCGCCGGGCACGGGCGGCGCGGCGTCCTCGCCAACGGGGCCGGCTTGGCCATAGCCCGTGTCGGTCTGCCCGGCCTCCGGGGACTTGGGGCCCGGATGCGCGTCTTCGGACGCGTTATCGGTCATTCTCTCACCATTGCGGCCCCGCGCGGGGGCCGTCACCGAGGGGTCTCAACCCGGGAGGGACCGGGCGGCGGCATACCGCCCGGTTAGCGCGAGGATCGTCAGAAGTCGACCCGGATGCCGAGCGAACCGCCGACCTCGCGGCTCTCGGCATCGTTGCCGAGCCCGCGGGTGCCGCGGATCTCGCCGAAGATCGTGACCATGCCCAGATCGGCTGCGCCGCGGGCCATGATCGTGCCCTTGAGCCCGCCGTTGTCGGTCTCGATCCCCGATGAGCCGAAGGTGGTCGTCGCCTCGCCAAGCGCCTCGTAGGTCAGCTCGCCGCCGAGCTGCAGGGTCTGGCCGGCACCGCTGCCGATCTCGACCACCGCGCCGCCGGTGACCTGCAGGTTGTTGAGGTCGTCGGTGATGATGTCGGTCGAGCCGGTGACGAAGTTCTCGACACCGTCGTTCGGCAGCTCGGCCCCGTCGTCGACATCGCTGGTGTGGCTGTAGACGACCCGGCCGCTGGGCACGATCGAGATCGTGTCCATGATCGGGATCCGCGTGCCGCCCTCGAGGCCGACGATGAAGGACATGTTGGAGAAGTCGTCGCCCTCGACCTCGCCGTCATGCGCCAGGACCATCGCCGTGGCGTCGACGTAGAAGGCCTGGTCGAAGCCGTAATAGGTGACCCCGAGACCGCCGCCGTAGCTCTCGACGCTGATGTCGGCGCCCGGGCCGCCGTTCACCTGCTCGACGTCGCCGTTGAAGCTGCCGACCATGCCGAGGACCGAGGTCACCAGCTCCGACCCGCCGCCGAGATCGACGCGGTACACGTCGCCGCCGAGCTGGGCGAAGGAGTTGTTGCTCTCGGTCCGGGTCTCGACCCCGTCCGACCCGCTGTCGAAGCGGTTGTAGTTGGTCGAGAGCCGGCCCCAGAGCCCCGCGGTCGCGCCCGTCAGCCCCGGCCGGTAGAGCGCGTCGCCCGTGCCGATACGCGCGCCGAGATCGCCGAAGAACTGGTTGTTGATCGGCTGGAAGGCGCCGGCCAGGGCGACCATGCCCGCCACCTCGGGCACCACCTCGCCGTTCTGGTCGAGCACGATGCCGAAGTCGTCGGTCAGCACCGGCTCGAAGAACTGGCCGTCTACGACGATGTCGCGCGCCAGCTCGACCTCGACCGTCGAGGTCGGCGCGACGCCGATCACGGTGACGTCATCGCTGCCGGCCGGATCCGCGACCGGGGTCACGGCGACGTCCAGCGTCAGCGTGCCCGACCCCTCGCCGAGGAACCCGCCCTCATCGCCCGGCTGGAACAGCACGCTGTCGCTGGCGACCACGCCGTCAGGCCCGATCTCGGTGTCGACGAAGACGGTCGCCCCGTCGGCGGTCAGGTCGCCGTCGAAGGTCGACACGTCGTCGGCCCCGTTCTCGCCCGCGACGAACTCGGTGCCCGGGATGCCGACCAGCTCGCCCGCGGCGAAGGCATCCGGGTCCTGCGTCCGCAGCCGCCCGCCATTGTCGTCGGCGAAGGTGCGGAAGTCGCGCATGTCGAAGTCGCCCGCGATGTCGAGATCGCCGCCGAAGGTCGTGAGGCTGGGGCTCGCGCCGTTCGAGATCACCAGCGAGGTGTCGTCGATGATGAGGTTGCCGGTGGTACCGTCGCCGTCCTCGACGTTCAGCGTCGAGCCGGTGGAGACGAAGGTGTCGTCGCTGCCGAGCACCCCGTTGCCGCCGAAGGAGAGCAGCGAGCCGTTCTGGATGTAGGTGTTCTCCCAGTTCACGATGTCGCCGCTGGGGATCACCGCGAAGGCGTCGTTGCCCTCGACCGGGTCGAACGCGTCGCTGACATCGGTCACGCCGTTGAACTGCAGCACGTCGCCCGGCTCGTCGGTGTCGTTCGCGCCGCCGTCCAGGCCCTGCAGCCCGCTGACGTCGGCCGTCGTGCTGGCGACCGTGCCGTCCTCGCCCAGCTCGTTGAAGACGACGAGGTCGTCGCCCGCACCGAAGGCCGAGTAGTTGTTGAGCGCGCCGTTCACGGTCACGTCGTCGACCGCGCCCGAACCCGAGATCGCCAGGCCCTCGGCCGAGGAGACCGCTGCGCCCTCCTCGATCCGGATCACCGAGCCCGCGCCCTCGACATCGATGCCGTTCGAGCCCGTGCCGGTGGTCGCGACCTCGGCGCCGCCCTCGACCGTCACCGACACGGTGTCGGTCCCGTAGGCGTAGATCGCGTCCGATCCGGTGCCGGCCGTGGTGACGCCCGGTGCCGCGACCGCCTCGGTCGGGCCGGCCACGGTGACCTCGACGCCGCCGTCGGCGTTGTAGGCGTAGATGCCGTCCGAGGCGTCGCCCGTCGTGTCGACATCGCCGACCGTCACGACGATCAGGCCCGAGCCGTCGGCCGCCTCCTCGACGATGGCCGAGATGGCCGGTGCGTTGTCGCCCGCGGTCGAGACCACCGGGACATCGACCTCGATCGAGCCGTAATAGGCGCTGACCTCGATGCCGCCGGCATCCTCGCCCGTGGTGGTCACGCTCTCGCCCGTCACGCTGACCAGGCCGGTCGAGGTCTCGGGGGCGCTGGTGACCAGCACGCCCTCGGCATAGGCGCCCGCCGTCTCGATCGTGGTGAACACCACCTCGACCGGGCTGCCGCCGTAGACGACGATGCCGCGGCTGTTGTCCTCGGTCGTGACGATCGGCCCGGTGGAGGCGGCGTAGACCATGCCCTCCACCCCGTAGCTGCCGGTCGCCACGAAGATCGCGTCGGTGCCGGCCGCCTCGACCGTCACGCCGGTGCCGAGCGCGTAGACCGCGCCCGAGGCGATGTCGACGTAGATCGTGCCGCCATCCGTCAGCGCGTAGACGTCCTTGTCCGAGGTCGAGCTGACATCGCCCGCCAGCACCGTCACGCTGTCGGTCGCGTCCGCGCCGACGTTCTGGGCCAGGATGCCGACCGTGTTGTCGCCGGTGGTCGTGACATCGCCCGTCTCGACCAGGACCGAGCCCGCTTCGGCATAGGCGTTGACACCGTTCGCGTTGGCGCCGGCCGTCTCGACCGCGTCCGCCGTGACGCTGACATCGCCCTGGCCGCCGGCGAAGACCTCGATGCCGGTCGCGTTCTCGCCGGTGGTCTCGACGCTCGCCGCCGTCACCTCGACCGAGCCATAGGCGGTGTCGGCGAAGATGCCGATCGAGTCCTCGCCCGTGGTGGTCACGTCGCCGGTGGTGATGGCGATCGAGGACAGCGGGTCGCCGGCCTCGGCGTCGTTGGTCGCGCGCACGCCGTAGCTGTACTCGCCC
>JBCBPG010000295.1:0-5902 GCA_039820865.1 Pseudomonadota bacterium | reverse complement strand
TGTCGACGAGATCGCGCATGGCCACAGGCTGCCTGAAGGGGGCTGCCGGGCCACCGCCCGGGGGAATCCGTGCGGGGCCGCGGCCCGGGGGGATCACTACCGGGCGGCGGCCCGGCGGTGGACACTACCGGGCTGCGGCCCGGCGGTGGATCACTGCCGCGTCTGCGCGAGGGCCTGCATCTCCTCCGGCGTGACCAGGCCGTCGCCGTTCGCGTCGATCCGGCCGAAGGCCATGTCGTAGCGGTTGAAGCGCTGGATCATCGTCGCGCGGCCGATCCCGCTCTGGGCGTTGAGGTCGATCAGCGTCACGAACTCGCCCTTGGTCAGCGCGCTGTCGGCATTGGCGTCGGCCTGCATGAAGTTGGCCACGGCCTGCTCCTTGGCGGCCTCCGACACCTGGGCCGAGGCGGTGCCGGCGCAGGCGAGGACGGCGACGAGGGCGATCGGGAGGATACGGGTCATGGGGGGAGGTCTCCTTGCATCAGGATGATCGGGGGATGGACCGCGCCCGAGACAGGCGCGGCCCGGCATGCTCACCAGGTGACCGAGCCCTGGCGGGTCGCGCTCTGGCCCCGGGGGCCCGTGGTGGTGGTGCTGCCCGAGCAGCTGTTGCCCGAGCAGGAGCGCTCCCCGTTGCGCGTGGCGGTGCGGCCCTGGGCGCCGGTGGCGGTGGCGCTGCGCGAGCAGCTGCCGCCCGAGCAGTTGCCGGTGGCTTCGGCGGTGCTGGTGCCGCGCGGGCCGGTGAGCGTGCTCTTGCGCTCCCAGGCGGCGGCGTCGGCGGCGACGCCGATGGCCAGCGCAGCCAGGACAGCCGTCGCCAGGCCGCGCGGGCTCGGGCGGCAGAAGGTGCGGAACGCGGTGCGACGGGCGAAGATCATGGTCATGCGGTCGTCCTCTCTGTGTCTTGAGGTGGCGCCGCTCGCTGGCCCCGCCCTCGGTGAGCAGGGAGATACGCGGCCCGTGTGGCTGCCAGATCGACGGCCGGAAACGGCGGGTATCGCTGCGTCACTGCGTGTAACGCTGTGTAACGCGGCGCCGCCGCGGCTTGCGGCGGCGCGCCGGCGACACGATCCTCGCGCCATGACCGAGACGCGCCCCCTCATCCTCGTCGTCGATGACGACCCCGAGATCCGCCGCCTGGTGGCCGAGTTCCTCGCGCGCGAGGGGCTGGAGGTCGAGGAGGCCGCCGACGCCGACGCCATGGACACCGTGCTGGCGCGCCGCCGGCCCGACCTGATCGTGCTGGACCTGATGCTGCCGGGCGAGGACGGGCTCTCGATCTGCCGGCGCCTGCGCGCCGCGGGCGGCCCCGCGATCCTGATGCTGACGGCCAAGAGCGACGAGATCGACCGCGTGGTCGGCCTGGAGATGGGCGCCGACGACTACCTGGCCAAGCCCTTCGGGCCGCGCGAGCTGCTCGCCCGCATCCGCGCCGTCCTGCGCCGGACCGCCGAGACGGGGACGGTCCAGGCCGCCTCGCGCCGCTTCGCCTTCGACCGCTTCGTCGTCGACCTCGACGCGCGCCAGCTGGCCGATGACGCCGGCACGGCGATCGTGCTGACCAGCGGCGAGTTCGACCTGCTGGCCTGCTTCGTCCAGCGCCCGCGCCGCGTGCTGTCGCGCGACCAGATCCTCGACCGACTGCGCGGACGCGGCGCCGAGCCCTTCGACCGCACGGTCGACATGCTGGTCTCGCGCCTGCGCCGCAAGCTGGCCACCGCCAGTCCCGAGGCCGAGTTGATCAGCACCGTGCGCAACGGCGGCTATCTCTTCACGCCCACCGTCCGGGCCGTCGCGTGATCACAGGGCTCAGCCTGCCGGGGCGCGTCGGGCTGATCCTGGTGGTCGCCTTCTTCGCGGTGATGGTGACCGCGATGGCCGTGGTCTACGTCACAACCGATGTCGGCCGCACGGCCCAGGTCCCGACGCCCGAGCGGCTCTCGGCGCTGGCCAGGCTGATCGAACGCGCCGGCCCCGACGAACGGGACACCCTGCTCGCCGCCGTCAATGCGCCCGGCCTTGCCGTCAGCGTCCTGCCCGTGCCGCTGACCCGGACCACGATGCCCGATCTCTGGCCGTTCGAGGCGGCCACGCTCGCCACCTATGCCGACCTCGTGGTCGAACGCCATGTCGTCGTCACCCCGCTGGAGATCGACAACCGCCCCCGCCACCTGTTCGCCAGCGCCTTCAACGAGATCGAGTTCCGCCTCGCGCTCGACACCGACGAGACGCTCGTCGTGCAGTCGCAGAGCCCCTTCACCGTCTCGCTGGCGGGCCTGCCCGTGGGCTTCGGCGCGGGCGTCATCGGCATGATCATCGCGCTGGTGACGCTGATCCTGCTCCATCGCGAATTCCGCCCCCTGACCCGGCTGGCCGCGGCGCTGGAGGCGGTGGACCCGACGACGGGCCCGGTCGAGCTGCCGCCGATCCGCGCCCGCTCGCCCGAGATCCGCGCGCTGGTCGCGGCTTTCCAGCGGCTCCAGGCGCGGCTGGCGACGCTGATCCACGCGCGCATGGCGCTGGTCGGCGGCATCCAGCATGACGTGCGCACCTTCGCCACGCGGCTGCGCCTGCGCATCGACAAGATCGCCGATCCCACCGACCGCGCCCGGGCCGAGGCCGACATCAACGACATGATCGCGCTGCTCGACGACGCGCTGGTGGCCAGCCGCGCGGGCGCGAGCGAGCTGGACGAGGAGCTTGTCGACCTCGCCGCCCTGGTCGCCGCCGAGGTGGCCGACCGCGCCGCCGCGACGCTGGCCCCGGGGGCCGGGGCCTGCGAGGCCACCGTCCTCGGCGACCGGCTCGCGCTCCGCCGCATCGTCGCGAACCTGGTCGACAACGCGATCCGCTACGGCCACCGCGCGCGGCTCGACCTCGGCATCCGGGCCGGCGAGATCGTCCTCACCGTCGACGACGAGGGCCCCGGCATCCCGCCTGCCGACCGCGCCCTGCTGCTCGAGCCCTTCACCCGCACCGAGGCCTCGCGCGCCCGGCGCACCGGCGGCGCCGGCCTCGGCCTCGCCGTCGTGCGCAGCCTGGCCGAGGCCCATGGCGGCAGCGTCGCCATCACCGACGCCCCCGGCGGTGGCGCCCGCCTCACCGTCACCCTCCCCCGTTTCGCCCTCGGACTGGCCGAGGCCTGACCGCACGCCGCCGCCGACCGGCCTGCCACCCTGCCAGCCCGTCCCGATCGCCTGTCAGGATGACGACGCCTCGGGCGACCCCTCCGCCGAAACAGTCCCGCAACTGAACAACGATCGACACCTCCAAGCCTGAATCTGGCAAGTCCCCAGAATTTCCACTATACGCCGACAGTCATGCAACTCTGAGGGATGGTTGGTCGACGTGAAGTTGGAGGGAGTGCAAGCGGGCCGCGCCATTGCGGCACTGATGGTCGTGGCTTTCCACGCCAACGTCTTCATCATCCCCGACCGGCTGTCCGACGGCGAACACGCCGGCGTCCTGTTCAATTTCGGCTATGCGGGCGTCGAGTTTTTCTTTGTTCTTTCTGGTTTTATCATGGTGTTCGTGCACCAGAAGGATTTTTCCGTCCCGGACCAGGTCGGCAGCTTCATGAGCAAGCGCGTCCTGCGGATCTACCCGATCTACTGGGTGATCTACTTGTCCCTCACGGCGCTTTACTTCATCGAACCGGGTCGCGGGCCCGAACATGCCCGCGATCTTGACGCGATCATCGGCTCGCTGCTGCTGGTCCCGATGCCCGAACCCCCAGTGATGCTTATCGCCTGGACGCTGCAGCACGAGATGTTCTTTTATCTCGTCTTCACGCTGCTGGTGATCGACGTGCGGCTCGGCACGGCCGTCTTCGCGGTCTGGATGACCGGCTGCGTCGTCGCCTCCCTCTGGTGGCAGCCCGGCTATCCCTGGTCCTTCATCCTGTCCTTCCACAACGTCCTGTTCCTGTTCGGCATCGCGGCGGCGTTCCTGTACCGGCGACTGACGGCGGCACAGGCGCAGGGCCTCGTGTTCGGCGGCGCGGCCGTCTTCCTCTGCGTCGGCCTCAGCGAAGTCCTCGGCGTCCTGGACTGGGACAAGGCGCTCCGGACATGGTGCTACGGCATCGCCGCGGCGGCGGTCGTGGCGGGGCTGGCCGCCGGTGTCCTGTCGCCGCCGCGATGGCTGGTCTTCCTCGGCGACGCCTCCTACGCGATCTACCTCGTCCACCTGCCCGCGATGACCATCGGCGTCATGATAGCCGGCAAGCTCGGCGCCCCGTGGTCGCTGCCGCCCGAGGTCCTGATGCTGCTGCTCCTCGTCTATGCCGCCATCGCGGGCTCGCTCACCCATCTGCTGGTCGAGCGCCCGCTCGCCGCGCTGCTCCAGCCCCGACGCCACGCCTCGGTGCCTCGGCCCGGACGCCCCGCCTAGCGCATTTTCCAGCCAGACTGACTCAGTCTGGCGACAAGAAAATGCGGCAATCAAAACAGCCTAGAGCGCGAGCCCTGACGCAGTCAGGTCGGCACGCGCTCTAGCGCCGGTGCCGGAGCCGGCGGCGAAAGCGCCGGCGCAGGTCCCTGCCGGGCACGGCGACCACCTGGTCCTCGTCCTCCCAGATCACCGTGCCGGGATTGCGCGTCCTCAGCTCCTGGATCGGCGTGCCGGCCTCGGTGACCGCCCAGGCCAGGTGCCGGACATGCGGCAGCACCCAGTCGGCGCCGCTGCCCTTCAGCCAGCAGAGGCTCTGGCGGCCCCGGCGCGTCTGCTGCCCGCATTTCAGGACCGGCGGGACGCCGAGGCGGCAGGCCACGCGCCATGCCTCCTCGAACTCCAGCTTCAGCCAGAGCGGCTGGCGGTCCCAGTCGATGCGCAACAGCGCGCGATAGAGGCCGAGCTCGGCCTCCTGGTGCGGATGGCGCTCCGCACAGACAAATCGGAGATACATGCGTGTTCCGCGCGGGCCCCGTGCCCACGCGCCTCGACGGCCAATGCTGAGGATGAACGGTGCCGCGCGCCCCGCGGCGATCAGGCCGCGAGGGGAGGACGGAAGGCCGCGATGGTCATGCGCATGAAAAACATGGACCCTCTCCCGAGAACGCGCGCCAGATAGCCCGAAAGCGGCGCCCGGGCCAGTGCCGATTGCGTCCCGTCCCGTCGCGGGACGGCCAACCCCGTGGCCGGGCGCCGGTCCCGCGCCGCGGGACCGGTGCAGCCCCCCCGAGGCTGCCACATCACCCCGACCGGCCTGCTCGCCCTCGCCGCCGCCTCCCGCCGCCGCCAGGCCTGATCCGCCGTCACCCGGCGGGCACGCAGCGGGCCGGCTTGAAATCACCCCGCGCCCGGGCCAATTCTCCGCGCGTCGAAGAATCAGTTACGGGACCCGCATGGCCAAGGAAGAGACGCTCGAGTTTCCCGGGACCGTTGTCGAGCTGCTGCCCAACGCGACTTTCCGGGTGGAACTCGAGAACGGCCATGAGATCGTCGCCCATACCGCCGGCAAGATGCGCAAGAACCGCATCCGCGTGCTCGCCGGCGACAAGGTGCAGGTCGAGATGACGCCCTACGACCTGTCCAAGGGCCGCATCACCTATCGCTTCAAGTGAGCCGGCCGGCGGCGGTGCCGCATCCCGCACCGCCGGCAGACCGCGCACCGGGCGAGACACCGGGCGAGACACTGGACGAGGCACTGGACGGGGCACTGGACGAGGCGCCAGGCGAGGAGGCCGGGGCGCGCCCGCGCCTCGTGCTGGGCTCGGCCTCGGCGCGCCGACTGGACCTCCTGGCCCAGATCGGCATCCGCCCCGATGCCGTGGCCCCCGCCGATATCGACGAGACCCCGCGCGAGGGCGAACTGCCCCGCCGCTATGTCGAGCGCATGGCGGCCGAAAAGGCCGAGGCGCTCGCGGGCGAGGCCGGCGACGCGCTGGTGCTGACCGCCGAC
>JBCBPG010000294.1:0-5907 GCA_039820865.1 Pseudomonadota bacterium | reverse complement strand
GTCCCACACCCATTTCGACCATATCGGCTGCCATCACGAGTTCGACGCGCGCGCCGTCCACCGCGCCGAGGCGGCGCTGATCGCGGCGCCGGGCCGGCAGGCCACGCTGGCCGATCTCTATGCCACCGACGCGATGTACGTGACCGGCCGCCCGCCCGGCTGGGAGGCCGCGGCCTACGAGGTCACGCCCGCTCCCGCCACGCGGCTGCTGGACGATGGCGAGGTCATCTCGACCGGCGACCGCGCCTTCGAGGTCGTCCACACGCCCGGGCATTCCCCCGGGGGCATCGCGCTGTGGGAGGCGGCGACGGCGACGCTCTTCTCCGGCGATCTCGTCTATGATGGCCCGCTGATCGAGGACACGTATCACGCCGATCCGGACGACTACGTCGCTTCGATGCAGCGCCTCCTCGAGATCCCGGCCCACACCGTTCATGCCGGCCACTTCCCCAGCTACGACGGCGCCCGCCACCGCGCCATCATCCGCGCCTGGCTCGACGAAAAGGGCGCCTGAACCGGACCGGCGCGAGGCGCCCGGCAGGGGCCCGCTACCAGCCCCGCAACCCGTGCCGCGGGTCGACCTGGCCCCCATGCCGAACCGTTGCGGTCCCTCACCCCTCCCGCGTCAGGTTAGGCAGCCGTGGGTTACGATCCTGCGAACGCTGGACGGGCCGGGGACGCAACGCGATCTTCATCCTACGGGGTCTAAGCTGACGCGGGAGGGAGCGCAGCCCGTCGTTCCGTCGGGCCGCAAGACGCGCTAGAGCATTTTGCAGCCAGTCTGACTCAGTCTGGCGACAAGAAAATGCGGCGAACAAAACAACCTGGAGCGCGAGACCTGACGCAGTCCGGTTGGCAGGCGCGCTAGCGTCGCGGCCGATCCCGTTGCGGAGGGGGCATGACACTCACGACCCGCGGTCTGATGGGCCCGCTCCTGCCGTTGTGGCTGGCCGGTGTCTTCGCGGCCGTCTGCGGGGTGATCGCGATCGGGACCTATGTCCGGCCGAACGCCTACCGGGTGCTGGACTGGGCGATCAACTACGCGGACGGGTTCGTCCGCCGTGGTCTCTTCGGCGAGGCGATGCTCGCGGTCGAGGGCGCCACCGGCCTTGCCATCCTCCACCAGGTCGCGGCGCTGCAGGTCGCTCTCTACGCCGCGTTCCTGGCGGGCGTGCTGATGCTGGTGCGCCGCGCCGCCAGCCCTGCGGGCGCGGTCCTGCTTCTCTACTCCCCCGCCCTCCTGCTCTTCCCCGTCGCCAGCTGGCACAGCGCCGGGCGCAAGGAGGTCCTGTTCCTCGCCGCCTTCGCCTGGCTCTGCGCCGCCCTGGCGCGACCGGGGCGCGACGGCCGGCTCCCGCTCACCGTCTTCCTCGCGTTCTCCCCCCTCTGGGTGCTCGCCCACGAGGCGATGTTCCTGTTCATGGCCTGGGCGTTCTGCCTGTTCCTGGTGCTCGGCGGCGGGGTGCGCGACGCGCTCCGCCTCGCGCCCGTCGTCGTCCTGCCGGCCGCCGCCCTCGCCGCTGCCGTCCTGGTGCCCACCGACCGCGCCACGGTCGTGGCGGTCTGCGCCGCACTCGAGGGCCGGCTGGGCAGCCCGCCGCTCGAACGCCTCTGCGCGAGCGGCGACAGCGCCGTGATCTGGCTTGCCAACGACGCCGCCACCGGCATCGCGGTGGTCGAGAAGGAGCTTGGCGCCATGCTGGCGAGCCTCGCGCCGGTGCTGCTGCTGAGCGGCCTCGCCTTCCTGCCGCTCCGCCCCGCGCTCGCCGCGCTGACGACCGGCCAGCGCCAGCGCCTCGCTCTCGGCGCCGCGCTGGCAGTGGCGGCCAGCCTGCCGCTCTTCGTCGTCGCCGTGGACTGGGGGCGATGGATCCATGTCCACGCCACCTGCCTCGCGCTCGTCGCCCTCACGCTGATCGCCCGCGGTCCCGACCGGGCCAAGGACTGGACCGAGGACCGGGCCAAGGCCCGGGTCAATAACGGGGCCGAGGACCGGGGCGAGACCCCGGCGCTGCCCGTCTGGATGGTCGCGGTCTACGCGCTCGGCTGGAGCCTGCAGTACAAGGGCCTGCTGGTGGGGGGCGGGCTGCCGGTGGCGCTGGGGCTGCGGCTGGCCGGCCCCTGAGGCGCTGCCAATGTGCCCTGATGCCCGCCCGCCGCGGTGTTGGCGAAGGACCAGCCGCCACCCGGCTCGCCCCCGATCCCGTTGTCGTTCTTCATCGCCACCAGGCTGCCCGTCACGCCCTGCTGCATCAGCGGCGCCCAGACCTGGTCGCAGCTGCGGTTGTTCGACGACCGGCCGTAGAGGCAGTAGGTGGCCTTGAAGGCGACGCTCGTCTCGACGGCGTTGGTCTGGCGGATCTGGCTGGCCGAGGCGTAGGAGTCCGCCGGCTCGACATGGCCCGAGGTCTTCCACTCGACATCGCCCAAGAAGCCGTTGTGCTGCTGGTGGTGGCTGATGGCACGGGTCGAGCCGTGCTGGGGGTCGGCATAGTTGACCATGCCCGTGCAGTGCCCGGCGGTGATGATGCCGGTCCGCGGCCCGTCGGTCACGGACCATCGCGAGGTGCAGACCGCGACCCACCCGCGGCCGGGGTTCGAGGAGACGCGCGCGCCGCTGCGGGCATGCTCATCGCGGGTGAGCGATCCCTCGGTCGTCAGCACGTCGACGCCCTCGGCCCGGTGGTCGGCCCGGCTCTCGGCCCTGGTCGCCGCGCTCTTCGCCACCGCCGAACTGCCGCTGGGCAATGCCTTGTCCGACGCCAACCGCGCCGTCGATCACGTCTTTGCCGATGGGCCCGCCGCCAGGGACACGCGCATGCGCATCGCCTCGGGCGACACGCTGCCCGAGGTGTTCGTCGCCAGCCTCGGCGCGATGCTGCCCGGGGCCGGGTACGACACAGCTCGCGGCGATCTCGCCGGCTGACAGGGGCGTCAGCGCCGGTCGCGCACCTCGCGCAGGCGCTGCAGGCTGGGGATGACGAGACGTCGGCCCTCGCGCCGGATGAGGCCGAGACGGGCCAGGCGGGACATCTCGCGCCCGACCGTCTCGCGCTGCGAGAAGATCATGTTGGCGATCTCCTGCTGGGTCGGCAGCGGATCGATCACGATGGCGTCGTCGTCGTCGAGGTTGTAGGGGGTTCCAGGCCCGGTTGCCCGCAGCGCCGACTTGGCAGAGGGCGCGCGCTGCTCACCGCGCGTCTCCGCCTCGGCGATCAGCAGGCTGATCAGCCGCGCCTCGGCGCCCTGCGTCGTCACCTCGGTGACGCGGATCGAGAGCTCGCGGATGCGTTCGCAGAGATACATCATCAGTGCCCGCGCCACCTGCGGGTTCTCGTCGACCACGGTGTTGAAGTTGCTGGCCGAGATGCGGGCAAAGCGGGAGTGTTCGATCGCGATCACGTTGGTCGACCGGGGGCGCCCGTCGATCGCGGCGAAGATGCCGAAGCCCTCGCCCTCGCGGATGTCCGAGAGGCGCACCTCGCGGCCGGCATCGGTGAAGGTTGCCGCACGGGCGCGGCCCTTGAGCACGAAGTAGACGTCATCGTCGCTGTCGTCGGCGCCGACGATCTGCGCATTGGCCTGGTAGACGGCCTCGTTCCAGTGCCGGCTGAGCGCCGCGACGCCTTCCAGGCCACACCGGTCTAGTGTGCTTTCTCGTGGAAACACATCACCGCCCAACAGCTGTTTGCGAGACCGATAGTCTCAGCGAGATTAATTCTCAGATGCGACGGATGCGCCATGACCAATCGCAGTCTTTGCAACGATCGCTATCCCAGTGGTAGTGGGGCGCGTGCGAGGCGCAACACCTGTGTTCCCGCGGACCCGCCGTGATCGACGTCAGGGCAGGTGTCGGGACAATCAGTCGCAGGGCCGGGATCGCGGCGTGTCAGACCGCGGCGGCAAGCGGGGCGTCGGCGTCGGCGAGGCGCCCTGGATCGGGGGCGGCGCCCGCCTCGAGCCAGCGCTTGCCCTGCATGTAGGCGCGCGGATCGTCGATCGCGTCCACCGCGAGGAACCGGCCCGCGCCGAAATACCAGACCGAGAGGCCGCCCTCGCGGCTGCCCGGCCGGGTCAGCACCGTGTCGTAGCCGAGGTTCAGCCCCGCGATCTGCAGCCGCGCGTCGAACTGGTCGGACCAGAACCACGGATAGGGGCGGTACGGCGCGTCGGCGCCGAGCAGGCCGCGGGCGGCATGGGCCCCCTGGTCGATCGCGTTCTGCACGCTCTCCAGCCGGATCATCGCCGCGGCATCGTCGGGCATCGTCCAGGGGAAGGCGGCGACGTCGCCGGCCGCCGCGATCGCGGGATCCGATGTGAGCGCGCGCGCATCGGTCACGATGCCGTTGTCGCAGGCCAGCCCCGCCTCGCGGGCCAGGTCGTCGGCAGGGCGCACGCCGATGCCCACGACCACCAGGTCGGCAGGCAGCGCCGTGCCGTCGGCCAGCGTCACGGACAGCGCCTCGCCCGCGCGCTCGATGCCGGCCAGCGCCGTCGCCTCGCGGATCTCGACGCCCTCGCCTTCGTGCAGCGCGCGGACATGGGCGGCCGTCTCCGCGGCGGCGACGCGGGCCAGGATGCGTGGCGCCATCTCCAGCACGGTGACGCTCATGCCCCGGCGGCGCGCGACGGCCGCGGCCTCCAGCCCGATATAGCCGCCGCCGACCACCACAGCGCGGCCGCCGGGCGCGACCGCCGGCGCCATCGCATCGACATCGGCGAGGTCGCGCACGGTGAAGACGCCGGGCAGATCGCCGCCGATCGCCGCGGGCAGCCGGCGCGGGATCGAGCCCGTCGCGATCACCAGCCGGTCATAGGGCAGGGGCCCCGCCGACGTCTCCAGCCGCCCGGCCGCGCGGTCGATCGCGAGCACGCGGGTCGAGAGGCGGAGCATGATCGCCTGCTCGACGTAGAAGGCGTCGGGCTTCAGCATCAGCCGGTCCAGCGTCATCTCGCCCAGCAGGTACTTCTTCGAGAGCGGCGGGCGCTGGTAGGGGGCGACGGGCTCGGCCGAGACGAGGGTGATGCCCCCCTCGTGGCCTGCGGCGCGGGCCGCCTGTGCGGCCGAGACGGCGGCCTGCCCGCCACCGACGATCACCAGCTCCATGCCCGTCTCCCGTAGGGTGCGTCGAACGCACCATCCAGCCGCGGTGCGTTTCACGCACCCTACGCGCCGCGTCGCACGACGCAAAAGGCCGCTCCGTCGCCGGAACGGCCCCGCGGGACATGTTTGCGTCAGCCCGCCCGCGACAGGCGGGACAGCGTCACTCCGCCGTCAGCAGCGGGGTCTTCTTGTCGGGGATCTGCAGGTTGCCCGGCGGCAGGATCGTCAGGTCCAGCTTGCCGTCCTTGACGCCCACGCGCACCACGCCGCCCTTGGCGAGCTTGCCGAACAGGAGCTCCTCGGCGAGCGGCTTCTTGATGCTGTCCTGGATCACGCGGCCGAGCGGTCGCGCCCCCATCGAGGCGTCGTAGCCCTTGTCGGCCAGCCACTCCGCCGCAGGCTTGGTCAGCTCGATCGAGACGTTCCGCTCCATCAGCTGGACCTCCAGCTGCAGCACGAACTTCTCGACCACCTGCAGGATGACCTCGCGCGGGAGCGCCCCGAAGGAGATCACCGCGTCCAGGCGGTTGCGGAACTCCGGGCTGAACATGCGCTCGATCGCCTGGGTGTCCTCGCCCTCGCGCGCATCGCGCCCGAAGCCCATCGCCGGCTTTGCCATGTCGGCCGCGCCCGCGTTCGAGGTCATGATCAGGATCACGTTCCGGAAGCTCACCGCCTTGCCGTTGTGGTCGGTCAGCTTCCCGTGGTCCATCACCTGCAGCAAGATGTTGTAGACATCCGGGTGCGCTTTTTCCATCTCATCCAGAAGCAGCACACAGTGCGGATGCTGGTCGACGCCGTCG
>JBCBPG010000293.1:0-5939 GCA_039820865.1 Pseudomonadota bacterium | reverse complement strand
CCGGGCGCCGGCATCGCCAAGCATGCGCAGGCGACCACGGAGATCGTCGCCATCGTGCCGGACGGCCGGGGCGACGTGGCGCTCGATGCCGGGGCGCCGGCCGGGGGCGCGGGGGTCCGCCACGCGGTCGCGCCCGGGCGTGCTGCGTGGCTGCAGGTGCTGGCAGGCCGGCCCGGTGTCAGCGGTGTCGGGCGGGCGCCGGGCGACGGGCTGGCGCTGGTGGACGAGACGGCGGCTTGGATCGAGGCGGCTTGGATCGAGGCGACGGGACGGGCGCAGGTCCTGCTGGCCGAGGTGCGGCCCCGAACTGCGGCCGTGGCTGCCCGGGCCCTCTCAGGCCGTGACGTCGGCCGGTTCGAGACCCGAGGTCATGGCGGCGGCTTCCTCGGCCGCCCAGTCGAGAAAGGCCGCGACGTCCGGGCGCTTCTGGTCGCCGTCGCGACAGACGACGAAATAGGAGATGTGGATCGGCACGACCGGGCCGAAGGGGCAGACGAGGCGGCCTTCGAGCATGTCGTTGCGCGCCAGCACCATGCGCGCCAGGACCACGCCGCCGCCGTTCACCGCCGCGTCGATCGCATGGTCGGCCGAGGAGCGGTCGAAGCGCATGCCGCGCCCGGCATCGGCGCCGTTCAGCCCGGCCTTGGCGAACCAGTCCGGCCAGGCGGGCGCGTGCTGAAAGACCGACAGGCTCATGTCGTGCAGCAGCGGCGCGCGGTGCAGGTCCTGCGGCGTCCTGAGGTCGAGGCGCTCGACCAGGTCGGGGCTGGCCAGTGGCAGCACGAACTCGTCGCAGAGCTTGAGGCCGAAGACGCCCTCGCCCGGCGTGGTGCTGAAGCGGATGAAGACCTCGCGCTCGGCGCAGGGGCGGATCTGGTTCATCGTGCCGATTGTCACGCCGAGGTCGGGATTGCGTTCGCCGAAGCGGTGCAGCTTGGGCAGGAGCCACTTGCTGATGATCGCCGAGGTCGATTCCACGCGCAGCGGCGCCTTGGCCTCGGGCCGCGCGCGGTCGACCGCCTCGCGGATCTGCAGGAAGGCCGCCGACAGCGCCGGCTGCAGCTCGCGCCCCGCATCGGTCAGGACCACGCGGCGCACCGCGCGGGTGAAGAGCTTGACGCCGAGATCCTCCTCCAGCGTGCGGATCTGCTGGCTGATCGCGCCGGGCGTGACCGAAAGCTCGGCCGCCGCCTTCTTGAACGAGGACAGCCTGGCGGCGGCCTCGAAGGCGCGGAGCGATCCCAGCGGTGGCATGCGGCGGAGCGGCATGGGAACAGTTTAGCGAAACTAATCCATGCGGCAAGTGAAGATTACTTGTTGATCGCAGGGCACTCACGACATTTCCGGTCGTGGGTTGAGCCTTCCGGTGACTGGATCATGCTCGACTTTGCCGGAGAGGTCGAGCGGGAATATCACTATCGCTATGTGGAGTGGCCGAGCGGTACCGGCGGCCTGTCGCTCGTTGTGGCGGATCTGCACCATGACGCGCCGGCGACGGTGGCGTGCACGCCCGCGGCGATGGCGACGGCCCTGCCTGTCCCGCCCGCCCGCAACGCCGTTCCGGTCGACGGATGTCCGTGCGGCACGCGGTGCCATCGGCGGGGCGAGCCCGGTCCGGGGCCGGCTGTCTGCCGCTGTCGCGCGACACGCCACGATCAGGGCTGGGCCATCGCGGTGTCGTTGCCCGATGCCGTTGCCGACTGGATCCCCGGGGCCGTCCCTGGCGATGCGCCGGGCCCGGTCGCGCCGCGGGCCATGGCGGGGCCGTGCGCAGGACCGCGCCGGTCGGCGCTGTGCCACGGCCCTGCGCGACGGCCGGGCGGTGCGCGCGCCCACGACCGCTCGATGCCGACATGGTGGTGCGGACGATGCTGGTGGCACTGAACCCTGGCGCCGTCGAGGCGCCCCGGCAGGATACGCCCACGCGCCCGGCAGCGGAGGCGGGCCCCGGGTTGGGGGCCGGCCTGATGCGGTTGATCGACGCGTTCGTCGATGCCCGCTGCATGGCGCCGGTCGAGCGTCGCGACCGGGCGGGGATCGCGGCGATGCCGGTCTCGACCTTCTCGCGGCTGTTCAAGCGGACGACGGGCGAGACGCCCTACCAGTACGTGCTGCGCCGACGGATCGCGCGGGCGGCGGTTCTGATCCGCAGCGACCGCCGCTCGCTGGCCCAGATCGCCTACGACTGCGGTTTCGCCTCGCAGTCGCACATGACGGACGTCTTCCGCGCCAAGCTGGGTGTGACGCCCGGCCGGATGCGCAGGGACGGGGCCGTGAGCGGGGCCGGGGTTGGGGCCGGGAACCGGGACGGGGACCCGGGACGACCGGGTGCGCTGTGCGGACCCTGGAAGGGGACGACTGCAGACGGGGAAGCCGACCGCCCCGGCGGACGGAGCGTCACGGGCATGCGGCGAAGGCTGCCGCCCGACGGGTTGCCCGCGGCCATGCCGGCCGCCCATTCGTGAAAGGAGACGACGATGAGCAACGAGAAACTTCAGGTTCTGACGCCGCAGAACAGCCAGCTGATCTTTATCGATCATCAGCCGCAGATGGCGTTCGGCGTGGCCTCGATCGACCGCCAGACGCTGAAGAACAACACCGTGGCGCTGGCCAAGGCGGCGAAGCTGTACGAGGTGCCGACGATCATCACGACGGTCGAGACCGAGGTCTTCTCGGGCCACACCTACCCGGAGCTGCTGGGCGTGTTCCCGACGCATCCGATCCTGGAGCGGACCTCGATGAACTCGTGGGACGACCAGAAGGTGCGCGACGCGCTGGCCGAGAACGGGCGCAGCAAGGTCGTCGTCTCGGGTCTGTGGACCGAGGTCTGCAACACGACCTTTGCGCTGTCGGCCATGCTGGAGGGCGGCTACGAGATCTACATGGTCGCCGACGCCTCGGGCGGGACGTCGATGGACGCGCACAAGTACTCGATGGACCGCATGGTGCAGGCGGGCGTGGTGCCGGTGACCTGGCAGCAGGTGCTGCTGGAGTGGCAGCGCGACTGGGCGCGCCGCGACACCTATGACGGCTGCATGGACATCGCGAAGGAGCATTCGGGCGCCTACGGCATGGGCGTCGATTACGCCTACACCATGGTCCACAAGGCGCCGGAGCGCGTGGCCCACGGCCCGCGCATCGACCCGGTTGCCGCGCCCGTCGCCGCGCCCGTCGGCGCCGAGTAGGCGCGCCGCCGCCCGCCCGGGCCGCGTTGTCCGGGCGGGTTCCCCGTCGCCCCCCAGTTCCGGAGACCTGACATGACCACGCTGCTCGACCGCCGCCAGGTGCTGGCCGGCGCCGGTGTTCTGCTTGCCGCTTCGGGCGGCGTCCGCCATGCCGCAGCCCAGGGCGCCGCCGCCGATCTGGTGCTGGTGAACGGCCGGATCACCACGATGGACCCCGCGCAGCCCGAGGCGAGCGCGCTGGCCGTGCGCGACGGGGTCTTTGTCGCGGTGGGGGCCGAGGATGCCGTGCGCGGCCTGATCGGGCCCTTTACGCAGGTGATCGACGCGCGCGGCCAGCGCGTGATCCCGGGGCTGAACGACAGCCACACCCACGCGATCCGCGGCGCGGTGAACTACAACCTCGAGGTCCGCTGGGACGGGGTCGACAGCCTGGAGGAGGCGCTGCACCTGTTGCGCGTCCAGGCCGAGCGGACGCCCGACGGCCAGTTCATCCGCGTGGCCGGCGGGTTCAGCGAGTTCCAGTTCAAGGAGAAGCGGCTGCCGACGGTGGCCGAGCTGGACGCCGTGGCGCCGAACCACCCGGTGCTGATCCACCACCTCTACAAGCTGACGCTGCTGAACAGCCGGGCGGTCGCGTATTTCGGCTATGACCAGCCGGGCCATCCGACCTATCCGGGCGGGATCATCGAGAAGGATGCCGGCGGCAACGCGACGGGCCGCGTGCTGGCCGCGCCCTCGGGGCTGGTGATGTACAAGACGCTCTCGGCGGCGCCCAAGCTGTCGATCCGCGACCAGATCAACAGCGCGCTGCATTACTTCGACGAGCTGAACGCGCTCGGCATCACCTCGGTCTCGGACGCGGGCGGGGGCGGGATGGAGTTCCCGGATGCCGATCCCTACAGGGTCATCCGCTGGCTGCACGGGCAGCGGCTGCTGACGACGCGCATCGGCTATCACTCGTTCCCGCAGCACAAGGGGCGGGAGCTGGACGACTACCGCCGCTGGACCGCCGAGACGCGGGCGGGCGCGGGCGACGACATGCTGAGGTTCGTGGGCGCGGGCGAGAACCTGGCCTGGGCGTCCTATGACTACGAGATCTTTGCCGATGCGCGGCCCGATATCGACGACGGGGCCGAGGACTATCAGCGCCAGATCATGACCGTGCTGGGCGAGGGCGGCTGGCCGTTCCGCCAGCATGTCACCTATGAGGAGACGGGCGAGCGCCTGCTGCCGGTCTATGAGGACGTGGCCAGGGGCGCGGGGCTGACGCCCGGCTGGTTCATCGACCATGTCGAGACCTTCAGCCCGCGCAATCTGGAGCGGATCGCGGCGCTGGGTGGCGGCATCGCGCTGCAGAACCGCATCCAGTTCCAGGCGGAGGACTTCGTCGCGAACTATGGCGCCGAGGCGCTGCGCCAGACGCCCGATTTCCGCGCGATCCTGGACCTGGGTGTGCCGGTGGGCGGCGGCACGGATGCGACGCGCGTGACCTCGTTCAACCCCTGGTACTCGATCCAGTGGATGGCGACCGGCCTCTCGCGGGGCGGGCTGGCGATGTATGACGACGCCAACCTGATGACGCGCGAGGAGGCGCTGCGTGTCTGGACCACCGGCTCGGCCTGGTTCACCGGCGATGCGGGGCGCAAGGGCGCGATCGCGGCGGGGCAGATGGGCGATTTCGCGGTGCTGGACCGCGACTACTTCGCCGTGACCGATGCCGAGATCGCGAGGCTGCGTGCCGAGGTGACGGTGCTGGGCGGCGAGGTGGTCCATGCCACGGGCGCCTATGCCCGCCACGACCTGCGCCACCTGCCCCCGGTCAGCCCCGACTGGTCGCCCGTGATCCTGCAGGCCGGCTGACCCCCCAGCCGGGCGCCGCGGGGTGCCCGGCCCCACACCCGACAGGGAGGACCCGATGGCCGATCTCATCCTGCATGGCGGCAAGATCACCACGTTCGATCCCGAGAAGCCCGAGGTCGAGGCCATCGCCATCGAGGGCGGGCGCATCGCCGCCACCGGCACCTCGGCCGAGATCATGGCCGCGCCCGGCGATGCCACGGTGATCGACCTCGAAGGGCGGCGGGTGATCCCGGGCCTGATCGACAGCCACACGCATATCATCCGCCAGGGCAGCAACTTCGCCATGGAGCTGCGCTGGGACCATGTGCCGTCGCTGGCGGACGGGCTGCGGATGCTGAAGGCGCAGGCCCAGCGGACGCCGGCGGGGCAGTGGATCCGCGTCGTCGGCGGCTGGTCGGCCGACCAGTTCGCCGAACGCCGCCTGCCGACGCTGGACGAGATCAACGCCGTCGCACCGGAGGTCCCGGTCTATGTGCTGCATCTCTACGACCGCGCCTGGCTGAACCGCGCGGCGCTGAGGGCGCTGGGCATCGACCGGCACTTCTACGAGCCCTTCGTGTCGGGCCGGCTGGAGCGGGACGACGATGGCAACCCGACGGGGCTGGCGATGGCGCGGCCGAATGCGCAGCCGCTCTATGCGCTGCTGGACATGGCGCCGAAGCTGGATTTCGAGAGCCAGGTCCTGTCGACGCGGCACTATTTCCGGGCGCTGAACGGGCTGGGCCTGACCTCGGCGCTGGACTGTGCGGGCGGGTTTCTCAACTACCCCGACGACTACGGCGTGATCGCCGAGCTCAACCGGCGGGGCGAGCAGACGGTGCGCATCGGCTATCAGCTCTTCGCCCAGCGCCCGCTCTTCGAGCTGGAGGACTTCCGGCGCTGGCATGACATCGT
>JBCBPG010000292.1:0-5974 GCA_039820865.1 Pseudomonadota bacterium | reverse complement strand
TCGAAGAAGCGCCGGCCGAACAGCACCGGGTGGCCGGGCGTGCCGTCGTCGGCGGCGGCGCGCACGATCTCGCGCCCCTCCTCGGGGTCGAAACCCGCGATCAGCCGGGCATGGTCGCGCGCCTCGAGATCCGGCATGTCGGCCAGCGCCACCAGCACCGCGTCGGCGACCGGGTCGATCGCGGCCATGCCGGCAGCGAGGCTGGTGCCCATGCCCTCGGCCGCCCGCGGGTTCTCGATCACCCGCACGGCCAGCCCCTCGAGCGCCGCGCGCCGGGCGTCGTTGCCGGGCGCCAGCACGACGATCACCTCGTCGGCGCCCGAACCGGCCAGCGCCTCGGCCGCCACCCGGATCGCGGGACGGCCGGCGGCATCCTCGACCAGCTTGTCGCGCCCGCCCATCCGGCGCGAGGCGCCCGCGGCCATCAGCAGCGCGCTCACCCGCGGCCGCCGGGCCCCCGCTGCGGTGGCGCCGCCACGCGGCTGCGGGCGGGCCGGGATCTCCTTGAGGAGCCCGCCGACGCCCATCGCCGCAATCTCCGCGGCCGAGGGCTCGACGCCTGCCACGACCCGCTCCAGCACCCAGTCGGCGCCGTTCAGTTTGGGGCTCCGAGCGCAGCCCGGCAGACCGATCACCGGCCGCCCGTCCGCCCGGCCGAGATAGAGCAGGTTGCCCGGGTCGACCGGCATGCCGAACCGCGTGAGCGTACCGCCGAGCACCGCCAGCGCGGCCGGCCCCACATCCGCCCGGTCGGACGTGGCCGAGGCGGTCAGGACCAGCAACACATCGCCAGGGCAGTCGACCATGGCGCCGGCCAGCGCCTGCGTCTCGTGCGCCACGCGGCGTTCGGCGGCCAGCGTCACGCCCAGCGCCGCCAGCCGCGTCCGTACCGCCTCGGCCCCCTTGTCGACGACCGTGGGCTTCATCCCCGGCGTCACCGTGAGCACGAGACCGGCGCTCCGGTGCACGGCCTCGCGCACGCGCATGGCCGGGCCGGCCGCCGCCAGCACGGCCTCGCCGGCCGTCACTGCGGCGCCGGGCGCGGCATAGGGGATGATCTTGACCGTCGCCACCATCTGGCGCGCGGCGACCCAGGTGGCGTCGGGCAGGGTGGCGAGGGTCACCGCCTCGTCCAGCGCATTCAGCCGCCCGACCAGCCCCGCATCGACCGAGAGGAGCCCCGGCCCCGCGGCATAGAGGTTGAGCCGGCCGGTGAAGGGCGCCGAGCGCTCCAGCCCCAGCGCCGCCGGGTCGGGCGCGAGCGCCACGCCCAGCCGCTCGGCCGCCGCGTCCTCGGGCAGGTCGGTGGCATCCAGGCGGGCGGCGATCACCTGCCCGATGCCCGCGGCGGCCAGCCGGGCCAGGGCCGCTGCGTCAAGCACCGTGCCCTTGGCGAGCTTGCCGTCCCGCAGCTGCATCGAATGGGCGAGGACCGCGCCGGTCGCCTCGGACAGGGGCAGGGGGCCGAACCTCACGCGGGCGCCTCCTCGGCGACGGGCATGGCCGCGCCGGGGCGGGTCTCGGGCCGGCGCAGGCGCTCGGTCATCTCGGCCATCACGCTGATGGCGATTTCGGCCGGGGTGCGCGCGCCGATGTCGAGGCCGACCGGCGCGTCCAGCCGCGCGATGCTGTCGGCATCAAGCCCCGCCGCGGCCAGCCGCTCGACCCGCTTGGCATGGGTCCGCGTCGAGCCCAGCGCGCCGACATAGAAGGCGGGCGAGGGCAGGGCGGCGATCAGCGCGGGATCGTCGATCTTGGGGTCGTGGGAGAGCGTAACCACCGCCGTGCGCCGGTCGAGCCCATGCGCCGCCAGCGCCGCGTCCGGCCAGTCGTGGCTGATCGGCGTGTCGGGGAAGCGGGCGGGCGCGGCGAAGGCCTCGCGCGGGTCGATCACCGTGACGTCGTAGCCCGTGGCCCGCGCCATCAGTGTCAGCGGCTGCGCGGCATGGGCCGCACCGACGATCGCCAGGCGCAGCGGCGGCATGTGAAGGGCGACGAAACGGGTCCCGTCGAAGCCCGACCTCTCGGCCGCGAAGACAGCGGGCCGGTCGCCGGGGCCGATCAGCCGGCGGGTCCAGGCGGCGGTGTCGCTCTCGATGCCGGCGGGCTCGCGCGCCGCCCGCGCGGCGACAAGCCCCTCGAGCAGCGCGGTGTCCCAGCCGGCGCCGCGGCCCACGGGCTCGACCATCACGCGGATCCGGCCGCCGCAGGCAAGGCCCACGGCGAAGGCCTCGTCGTCGCTCACGCCGAACTCCAGGATGCGGCAGGCGCCATCCTCCATCGCCTCGAGCGCCTCGACCACGACCGCGCCCTCGACGCAGCCGCCCGAGACGCTGCCGGCGATCTCGCCCGCGCCCGAGATGGCGAGCATCGCACCGACCGGGCGGGGCGCCGAACCCCAGGTCTCGACCACCGTGGCCAGCGCCGCGCCGCGACCCTCGCGCGCCCAGCCCAGCGCCGTCTCGGGGATGGTGTCGTGATCGCTGAGTGCCATGGTCCCGCTCCCTGCCAGGCGGTTGCCGCCACTGGCAGAGATGCGCCGGCACGCCCGCCGGCACAAGGGCGGGCCCGGGAAGGTGCTCCGCGACGCTCGGTTGGGGGCCTTCCGTTGAGCGTGTTCCGAGGGCGAAACGCTGCCGGCGAAGCGTTTGGGGCAGGCGCTTCGGGGACGCTTCGGGGGCGCTTCCCGGGAGTGGGGGGCGGCTCAGTAGGGGCGGGCGGCGACCTTCGCGACGCTGCGGGTCATCCCCGACCCGGTCTCGCCCATCGGGGCCGGTGCGCCGGACAGGGTGGCGGAGGCCGTCTCGACCGCCTCGCGCGCCGCGAGGCCGGCCTCTGTCAGCCTCTGCTCCAGCGCCCCGCGGCGCGAGAGGACAAGCGCGATCTTGCAGTCGAAGAGCGCCATGCCGAGGTTCCAGGCGGCGACGTAGAAGGTGCTGCGGAGTTCGCCCGTCTGCGCATAGTCGAGCAGCGTCTCGCCCATCAGCATGAGGCAGCCGGCCATCACCACGACCATGACGGCGGGGCGCATCGGCGACCATTGCCGGGTCTCGATCATCCGGGTGATCGCGACCATCCAGGCGAGCGCCATGAGCATCACGCCGCCAATTTCGGCAATGAGAACGACCATATTCCTCTCCTCACTCACGCGGTTTGCGACGCGTATTCAACAGCTTCCAGGTTAACGGGAATGATGGTCGGCGTGCGGCATGGGCGGGGAGCTTTGCCGGCATCGCCGAGACGACCGGGACCGGCTGTCGCAGGATTGGCGCAATCCGTCCCGTGCCCGCACAGGAGCGCTGCAACGGGGCGATGGCGGGGCGTCGTGTACCCGACCTCGCCGCTGTCAGGGCGCCATCATGGCGGCAAGCCGGGCGCGCTCGCGCGGGTCCTCGGGCCGACCCAGCGCCTCGGTCAGGTCGCGCAGGCTTTCCAGGTTGTGCGCGGCGCGGAAGCTGTCGACCTGGGGGAGCAGTGCGCGGATGCCGGCGGCCCGCGCCTGGAAGCCGTCGAAGCGGAGCAGCGGGTTCAGCCAGATGAGGCGGCGGCAGGAGAGCCTGAGCCGCTCGGCCGCGCGGCCGAGGCCCTCGGGGTCCTCCCGCTCGAGCCCGTCGGTGATCAGCAGAACCACCGCGCCCTGGCCCAGCACGCGGCGCGACCAGTCGCGGTTGAAGGTCTCGAGCGCGTGGCCGATGCGCGTGCCGCCCTCCCAGTCTGTCGCCTCGCGCCCGGCCGCGGCCAGCGCCTCGTCGACGTCGCGATGGGCGAGGTGGCGAGTGATGTTGGTCAGCCGCGTGCCGAAGGTGAAGGCGTGGACGCGGCTCCAGCCCTGCGGCCCCTGGGCGTTGGCGGCGGTGTGCAGGAAGTGGAGGAGCATGCGGCTGTAGCCGGCCATCGAGCCCGAGATGTCGCAGAGCGCGACCAGCGAGGGCCAGCGCTCGCGCCGCGCACGCCGCGCGATCGTCGCCACCTCGCCGCCGCGGCGCATGGCTCGGCGCATGGTGGCGCGCCAGTCCGGTGCCGCGCCGCGGGGCGAGGGCGCCATGCGCCGCGTGGCGATCGGGCGGACCGGCAGGCGCATCGCGGCGATGGCACGGCGGGCGGCGGCGGCCTCGGCGGCGCTCATCTGTTCGAAGTCGCGCGTCGCCATCCGTTCGTCGAGCGACATGGTGAGGCGGGCGTCGATCTCGATCTCCTCGCCCTCCTCGACCTCCTGCGGCCGGGGCGGGGGCTCCACGCCTTGCGTCATCGCCTCGGCGGCGCGGCTCTCGCCGGGCCTGGGCGGGCGCTCCTCGCCGGGCTGGCGGAGCTCGGGCAGGAGCAGCGCCATCGCCTTTTCCAGGAGCTGCGGGTCGCGCCAGAAGATCGCGAAGCACTGGTCGAAGACGGCGCGGTGTTCGGGGCGCGAGAGAAAGCAGGCGGCGAGCGTGTGGTAGAAGTCGCGCCGGTACTCGAGCCCGCCGACCTGCAGCGCCGCGATCGCGTCGGCGACCCGGCCGGGGCCGACGGGCAGGCCGGCCGCGCGCAGGGCCCTGGCGAAATGCATGACGTTCTCGGCCAGCTTGCCGTCGCCCGCGCCGCCGCCGGCCGTCCTGGTCAGGATCTCCGCCATCGCCCCGCCTCCCTGCTGGCGGCCGGGATAGCGCGCCCGGTGCCCCACGGCCAGCGCTCGCTCCCGACGGCGGCGACCCGGCATGGCCCCACCCACCCTCCCGCCTGTGCCGGGTCGCCGCCCGGCGGGTCAGTGCGCGACGGCCCGGGAACGGCGCGGCGGGATGGCCGGGCGGGGTTACTCGTCGAGCAGGCGGAGGGTCTCGGCGCGGTTGCCGCGGCTGAGGCTGATGGTGTCCTCGGCGATCGACAGCACCGTCCAGCCGGCCAGCCGGTCGCCCACGCTCACGCGGTGATAGCGCCCCGCGCCGATGCGCATGAGCGCCTGGCGCTGTCCGTCGAGCACCATCACGCCGATCAGCGCCGCCGTCTCGCCCGGGCCGGGTTCGCTCGCAGCCTCGCCAAGCGCGCGGCCGAGCGGTGTCGCCGCCAGGTCGAGCGCCGGCGCCGCCGCCCGCTGCCGGGCAGGCGCGGCGGTCGCAAGCCCCGAGGGTCGGGGCGGCGGCAGCGCCTCGATCGCCCGCGGGGCATGGGCGCCTGTCGGTCCCGTGTCGTCGAGCTCGGCCTTGGCCGGGCTGCGGTCATCCTGCGGAGGTGCCGGGGGCAGGGGCACTTCTGCCGGCGCCGCATCGTCCGCCAGGGCTGCCGCGTCGGCGTCGGTCCCCGCTTGCGCCCCATCGGCCCTGGCTCTGTCGGTTGCGGCCCTGTCGGTCGATCCCCCGTCCGGGGCGTTGTCGGTCTCCGTTGCGTCTCCTCGCGTCGGGGGCGGTGTCTCGGGCACCGGCCGGCGTGGGGGCAGGATCGCCAGGGTGAGCGGCGCCGCGTCGCTTGGCGCGATGTGATCGGCGACGAGGGCACGCCATCCGCCCTCCTCCAGCCGCGCGCCCTCGCCGGGCGCCTCTGTCACCGCCAGCCCGGCCGGAACCGTGGCGGGCGTGAGGGTGGCGAGCACCGCGTGCGCCGGCACTGCGCCCGCGACGATCAGCGGTGCCGGCAGCGGCTCGGGCAGCGCGGCCGGCGACACCGGGTCGCGGGCCGGGACCAACGCCGCCGAGACCGTGCTGGCGGGCGCCGGTCGACGCTCCGCGGTCCCATCGAGGGCGGCCGGAACGGTGGCGGCGGCGGGGTCGCGGGCTGCTGGGGTGGCGGGGTCGGAGGCTGGGTCGGGGGCGTTCGGACGCACCGCCCCGACGGCGACATCCTCCCCGCCGCGCGACACGGCCGTCGTGGTGCCGGTCGTGTCCGCCGGCGCTCCGTCGCCGGTATCGTCACGCCCCTCGGGCGACGGCACGGCGGGGAGGGCGGTGGGGTCCGCATCGGCCGCGCCGGGCGCCGGATCCTGAGCTGTCGCCAGCACTGCCGT
>JBCBPG010000291.1:0-6003 GCA_039820865.1 Pseudomonadota bacterium | reverse complement strand
GCGGGCGGAAGCCAGGACTGTCGAGGAGAACGGCCGCCAGCGCGGGCGGACCCGGCGGGGGCAGGCGCCCGGCCGGGTCCCGCATGGCGAGCCAGGCCTCGAACCCGTCGAGCCAGAGCATGGCCCGTCGTGGCGCCCGGCGCCCGAGCCAGCCGGCCAGCGCCGCGCGCCGTCCCTCGGGCGACCAGGGCGCGGCGAGGAGCGCGGCGGCGAGCCTGTTCGCCAGGTCGACCCGCGAGACACGGCGCACCCGGCGCTTCTGCGGATCGGGCTTCGCCATCGCGGTCACGCCCCCTCGACCATCCCGCTGCCGACCATGGCGAGGCGGCAGGCGGGGGGCAGGGCCGACCTCTCGCCGTCAGGCGCGGTCTGTCTATGGCACCGCCATACACGCGACTGCGCCCGGTCTTGCTCAGCTTCGTCACGGTCGCCGGGGTAACCCCGGCGCGGTCCTCGCGGACCTGCTCGACCCTGCCACCCGAGGGTCAGACGGCCGCATCCCGCGCGGGCGGTCAAGCCCCGGCAGGGCCGGTCGCGTCCGGGCGATCGGGCGGTCAGTGCTTGCGGAAGCTGTCGAGGCTGACGACCTGGCCGCGCGGACCGTCGTCGTTGCCGTCGTCGTCACCATCGCCCTCGCCGGCGGTGGCATCGGCGGTGACCGGCTTGGCGACCGGGGCGACCCCGTCCGCGTCGTCGTCCTCGTCCTCGTCCTGGTCGTCGAACTTGAGGCCGAACTTGACCGAGGGGTCGATGAAGGTCTTCACCGCGTCGAAGGGGATGACCAGCGTCCGCGGCACGTTGGAGAAGTTCAGCGTCACCGTGAAGCGGTCGCCGGTGACGGCGAGGTCGTCGAACCACTCCTGCAGGACGATCATCATCTCCTTGGGATAGGTCGCCCGCAGCGCCGTGGGCATGTCGACGCCGGGATGGGTCGTGTCGAAGGTGATGTAGAAGTGGTGGCTGCCGGGCAGTCCGTCCTCGGCCACGCGGCCAAGCACCTCGGCCATCACCGAGCGCATGGCGCGCTCCATGATGCGACCGTAGTTGATGCTGTCGTCGGTGCTGTCGGGCATGCGCTCTCCTCGCGACGACCATAAACGATTCTGCCCCCGACGAAAGCGGCGGCGGGGGAAGGTGGCATGGCCGTGCCGGCCGGCGCGACGGCGCATCAAGGAGTGCTGCAGGGGGAGAGTGCAGGCTTCTGTTGCCAGGTGCCTGCGAACCCCGCCTGGAGCGGCTAAGCCCCAGGACTTCGATTTCGGTTTGGTTACCGCTTACGCGGCAACGGCCACCGGAGCACTGTTGTCATTGGCAACTGTACTTTTCGGACCGATAACGGTGGTACCTCACCGAGCGAAAGCCACACCTTTACACGTCTGTCGATCCTGTTTCGGCCCCATCGCCCGTCCATGACCGGGCTGCTGGTGGAGCCGCCGGGTACCGCCCCCGGGTCCAGTCCGCTTATTCCGCGCACGTTTATCGCCATAGTCCCCGAGGGGACCCTGCACATATAGGTCACCCCGGCCGGTCAGGGAAGCCACGACGCGCGCCCCTCGACCCGTTCCCGCGTCAGGTGCCGAAGCGGCGGCGAAGCTCGGCGATGTGGGCAGGCCCGATCTCGCAGCAGCCGCCGAGGATGGTGGCGCCGAGCGCGGCCCAGTCCTCGGCAAAGTCGGCGTAGCGCGCGGGCGAGAGGTCCTCGCGCGTGCTGAGCTGGCTGACGCTCGCGGTGTTGGTCTTGTAGTCCTCCGCGATCCGCACGAAGCCGTTGCCATAGGCGCCGAGCGGGATGCCGTGACCGCGAAGCTTCCCGAGTGCGTTCGAGATCGACTCGGGCGCGGTGCAGTTCACGAGGAGCGCCGCCGGTTCGAAGTCGTCCACCACCGCCAGCACCGCGTCCACGGGCTCGCCCGAGCGCAGGCGCGTGCCGTCCTCCTCCATCGTCGAGACGGCCAGCCAGACCGGCCGGTCGGTCCCCTCGAGGCCCATCAGCGCGCCCCGCGCCTGGTCGACGCTGGCCATGGTCTCGCAGATGAAGAGATCGACATGCCCGGCCTGGATCGCGACGATCTCGGCATAGAGGCGCGCCGCGGTCTCGGCCGGGGGGGCAAGATCGGGGCGGTAGGACCAGCCGAGCGGCCCGAGCGAGCCCGCGACCCGGCCCGAGCCATGCGCGTCGCGCGCCTCGCACGCCAGCCGGCAGGCGGTGAGGTGCAGGTCGCGGAAGCGGTCGTCGAGATCCGCCGTCTGCAGCCTGTCGTGCTGGACGGCATAGGTGTTCACCGTGGCGATCTCGGCGCCGGCGGCGAAGAAGTCGTCGTGCACGCGCCGCACCAGTTCCGGTTCGTCCAGCATGACGCGCGTCGACCAGAGAGGCGTCGGCGCCGCCGTGCTGCGGGCCACCAGCTCCTGGCCAAGCCCGCCGTCGAGGATCGTCACGCCCATGTCCCGCGCCCTTTCCGCAGCCGTTCCTCCGAGGACCCGTCATTCCTCCGCCCCTCAGCCGGGTGCAAGGGGGGACGGCGCCCGCGGGCGTTCGCGTCGCAGGTCTCACGTCGCGGGTCCGGGGGGGCCTCAGCGGCGGTCGCTGACGATCATCGGGCGGTCGATCTCGCGCAGGAGCTTGCGCAGGATCGCCTCGGGATAGTCGTCGAAGCCCTCGGCGATCTCGATGAAGGCGGCGGGGCCGGCGATCACCTGGTGCTCGAAATGCTCGACCGGGTCGGGCACGGCGCCGCGGATCACCAGCGCGTTGATCGTGTAGCCCGAGGCCGCGACCGCCAGCGAGACCGGCCCGGGCGGGCGCCCCTCGTTCGAGACGCCGTCGCCCGAGACGTCGATCACCTTGCGCCGGCAGGCCATCGGCGCGTCGGCCCCGATCGCATGGGCATGCACCAGCGCCTCGCCGAGCGCGGTGGAGAAGTTGCGCCAGGTCCGCGGCGCCGCCCGGATCGCGGCCGCCAGCGCCAGGCGCGAGGCGTCGTCGGTCACGTGGTGCCAGCCGATCGACTGCGACTGGCGCGAGGCGCCGGACCACTGGGTCATCGTCACCAGGATCCCGCCATCGACGGTGTCGATCACCCGGCCCACGCGGTCGTCCTCGAACGCCGCCGCCAGTCCGCCGATCTGCAGCGCATACTCCCGCCGGTCGACCGAACCCGAGACGTCGAGTGCCAGGATCAGCTCCAGCCCGCACTCCTCGGCCTGGGCCCGTTCCGCCCCGGATCCGGTCGCGATCACCGCGGCCAGCGCCGCCGTCATCAATGCCCTCACTCCCGCCCCTCCCGCAGCGCGCCGAGGACCAGCTGCTGGTCGATCTCGCGCAAGAGCTTGCCCAGCATCACCCGGCGATAGTCGCTGAAGTCCCGCGCCACCGCGATGAAGGCGCCCGGTCCCTGGATCACCTGGCGCTCGTAATAGGTCGCCGGATCAGGGAACGCGCCCAGGATCACCAGGCCGTTAATCGTGATGCCGTCGAGCAGGCCCGCCGCGCGCGCGACCTCGGGCCCGACCCCGTCGTTGTTCTCGCCGTCGCCCGAGAGGTCGAGCGTCTGGCGGCCGCAGGGGGGCGCGGTGTCGAAGAGCCGCGCGCCGTACTCCACCGCCTTGCCGACGGCGGTGGGAAAGTCGGCATAGGTCCGCACATGCGCCTTCAGCCGCGCGGCATAGGCGTGCACGGCGGCGGCACTGTCCAGGATCGTCCAGCCGGTGATCAGGTCCTGCTGGGCATAGCCCGACCATTCATAGGCGACGACGGCGATATGGCTGCCCTCGGGCTTGAGGATCGCCTCGATCACCAGCTCGTGCGCCAGCGCGTCGGCCAGCCCGTCGAGCTGCAGCCGGTACTCCCCCTCGTTGACCGAGGAGGAGATGTCGAGCCCCAGCGCCAGCGCCAGCTTGCAACTGCTCGCCGCCGCCTGGCCCGGCAGGACGAGCGCGGCAGCCACCGACGCGGCACGAACAACGGGAGCGATCTTCATGAGCCGAGCATGCGGGTCCAGCCCCCCCGCCGTCCACCCACCACGGGCCACCCCGCGACTTAGTGATGCTGGTGGCCCGGGGTGACGCTGCTGCCCCTGCCTCTGCGCCGATGTCGCTGCCGCGGCCCGTCCTCATCGATCGCGGCGTGAGCTTCCCACGTCAGCCCCGGCCCGATCGGGCCGAACCGGGGCGTTCGTGTCGGCCGGGCCGATCACCAGTTCCCGGTGCTGGGCATCGAGGCCCAGGGCTCGGCGGTTTCCTTGGCGCCGCCGTTCTGGAGGAGCTCGATGGAGAGCCCGTCGGGGGTCTTGACGAAGGCCATGCGGCCGTCGCGGGGCGGGCGGTTGATGGTGATGCCGTCGTCCATCATCTTCTGGCAGGTGGCGTAGATGTCGTCGACGCCGTAGGCGAGGTGGCCGAAGGCGCGGCCGTGGCCGTATTCCTCCTCCGAGCCCCAGTTGTAGGTGAGCTCGACCGGGGCGTCGTGCTGGCCCGGCGGGCACATGAAGACGAGCGTGAACTTGCCCGCCTCGCTCTCGACCCGGCGCGTCTCCTCGAGCCCGAGATAGGTCTCGAGGAAGGCCTTGGTCTTCTCCAGGTCGTGGACGCGGATCATCGTGTGCAGGTAGCGCGTGGCCATGGGGTTCCTCATCGATCGGGCTACCGGCCCTGTCATGCTGACACAGCCTATTGTGGTTCGCCCCCGGTTGAGCCACAACAAGTGGAGGTGGGGAGTCGCAAGCTCGCCCCTCGCCCGTTGCGTCGCCGGAGGTCGCCATGGAACATAACCCCGTCATGACCGATCGACAGCATGGAGATGCGGCCCCCGGCGCCGCGGAGGCCGCGCGGCCCGGCGAGGCGCTCGCGCGGCCGCGGGTCGAGGCGCTGGATGCGCTCCTTGGCCGGGCGATCCCGGTGCTGGACCACGGCTTCGTGCGGGTGATCGACTACATGGGCGACGACGCGGCGGTGGTGCAGGCGGCGCGGGTCTCCTATGGCCGCGGGACCAGGACGGCGCGCGACGATGCGGGGCTGATCCGGTATCTCATGCGCCACTGGCACTCGACGCCCTTCGAGATGTGCGAGCTGAAGCTGCACGTGAAGCTGCCGATCTTCGTGGCGCGCCAGTGGATCCGGCACCGCACGGCCAACGTGAACGAGATCTCGGCGCGCTACTCGATCCTGGACCGCGAGTTCTATGTGCCCGCGCCCGAGCACATGGCCGTGCAGTCGGCGACCAACCGTCAGGGGCGGGGCGCGGTGCTGGAGGCGGAGGCGGCCGGGGCGGTGCGCGCGGTCATGGCGGAGGAGGCGGGCCGGGCCTATGACCGCTACGAAGAGCTGATGGACGGCGAGGCGGGTCCGGGGCTGGCGCGGGAGCTGGCGCGGATGACGCTGCCGGCCTCGATCTACACCCAGTGGTACTGGAAGACCGACCTGCACAACCTGCTGCACTTCCTGCGGCTGCGCGCCGACGCCCATGCGCAGTACGAGATCCGCGCCTATGCCGAGGCGATCGGCGGGATCGTCGAGGCCTGGGTGCCCGCGACCTGGGCGGCGTTCCGCGACCACCGGCTGGAGGCGGTCCAGTTCTCGGCCCCCGCGATGGCGTGCCTGCGGCGCATGCTGGCGGGCGAGGCGGTGACCGAGGCCACCTCGGGCCTGAGCGCCGGGGAATGGCGCGAGTTCCAGGCCGCGCTGGCGGGCTGATCGAGCGAGGCGGAATCGCGGCTGGTCGCCGCGATGAGTCTTGCGGGGTCACCCGCCCGGCGGTCGCGGCGCCCGCGTGGGGGGCACGAACGGCACTGCCGGGCGGGGGCGCTCCCGACGAGGGACAGCCCCTGCGCGGGACCGGAAGAGATGTCTTGGGAGGGGGCGCCCTGCCCGGTGCGCCCCTCCCCGCTCAGCCGGCGAGGGGCGCGACGGGGGCGAGGGCGCGCCGGCAGGCGGCGGCGGTCGTTCCCTCGCGGTCGAGCGAGGGGGACCAGGCCGAGATCGAGACCGCCGCGATCCGTACGCGCG
>JBCBPG010000290.1:0-6006 GCA_039820865.1 Pseudomonadota bacterium | reverse complement strand
GATCGAGGGTGTCCGCCTCGGTGTCGGAGAGGGTCCGGATCACCTCCATGTTGAGGATCGTCGCGGTGTGCTCGATCAGCCCGTCCTGGTCGTCGTCGACCGAGAGCGTGCCGTTGAGGCCGAAGTCCTCCGCCACTCCGGGGATCGCCACCGTGAAGAGCGAGCCCGCCGCATAGGCCGCCCGGTCGGTCTCCTCCGAGCCCTCCTCGATGATCAGGGTGTCGACGAAGTCGAGCAGCGTCTCGTCGTCGTCGGCGGTCTGGTCGAGGTTGTAGCTGTTGGTCAGATCCTCGACGATCGCGCCGGTGGCGTTGTCCACGACGATGTTCACACCACCGTCATAGACCTCTTCGAACAGCAGGTTGAAGTTCTCGCCGGCCGTGATCCGGTCGTCGCCGGTATAGCCGAGGAGCGTGTCGACGCCCGAGCCGCCGCGCAGGTTGTCGTCGCCGTTCAGCGCGGAGTAGCTCTCGCCCTCGCCGAACGACACCTGCGGCTGACCGCGCCCGCCACCATTGCCGGCCACCGCCTCGCTGTCGTTGTCTTCGGGCAGATAGCCGGTGTTGTTGGCCGCGATGTAGTCGTCGAGATGGGTGTCGAGCACCTCCAGCCCGTCCTCGAAGGCATCGTCGCCATCGCGGAAGTCCGGCGCGCCCGGCTGGTTGAAGTAGGTGATGTCGAGGCCTTCGACCACCGCATCGCCGTCCTCACCGTCCTGCAGGATCGCCCGGTTGAGGCCGGTCGTGTCCTCGAAGGTGATGAAGCGGGTGTTGTCGGTCGACAGCGTGCCGCCATCGCGCTGCTCGAACACGCCCACACCCCGGTTCAGACCGTCGGTGTTCTCCAGATCCCGGTAGTCGTAGTCGAACAGCACAACCGCCGTGTCGGAGGTCTCCTTCACAACCCAGGCCGGCGCATCGCCGCCCGAGCTGTTGGTGATCGACACCTCGGGGAACTGCAGGAACACGTGCTCGGCCTCGTCGTCCGACGCCTCACGCTCCCGGATCACCAGGGCCGCCGAGTTGTCCGTCTCGCCCTCGATCACATCCACGAAGATCCAGCCGTCCCGGCTGTGCGGGTCGCGCATGATCTCGTCGTTGATCTGATCGGCAAACTCCTCGAGGAACTCCAGCGTCGTCTGGCTGGTTGCCGAGCCCTCGAAGTCCACCGTGCGCGTGTAGGTCTCACCGTTGAGGGTGAGGCGCATGGTGTCGTTCTCTTTCAGATCGTCGACGAAGATCCGGTACTCCTGGCCCTCGACCAGCTTGGTCGTGCCGTCCTGCACGCCGACCACCAGATCTTCCGCATAGGCCTCACGCCCGAGCGAGGCCTGGCGGTCCGGGATGCTCTCGTCATCCGTGCGCTCCTGATAGGAGCGGAACACCACCTCGTCGTCCTCGAGCACATCCGGCGCCTCGGTCACGATCGTCTCGATCTCGCCCTCGATGCCGAAGGAGGAGTTGCCGACCTCGCCCGCATCCGAGGTGAAGAACACCAGCGGATCGCCCGAGAGCTGCACCACATCCGGGTCGAACGAGATGAACACCGCATCCACAAAGCCCGGATCCAGATCGTCCTCATCCGTGTCCGGATCCTCGATCGCCGTCTCGCCGGCGACAACCGTGAACTCGGCCCCAAGCGCGGCATCGATGATCGCCGCCGCCTGCGTCGCGTTCGCAACCGTCGTCGTCGCAGAGTTGATCGCGATCGACGCCGAGGTGCCATCGGTGAAGTTGAACCGGATCGTCGACACCGTCAGCCAGTTGTCCACACCGCCCGGGACATCGATGTCCTCCGCCGGCTGAAGCTGGAACGTCACAACGTTCTGGATCGTGTCCGGATCGTCCTCCAGATCAAGCCGGAAGTCCCGCCCGATCGCCACCTTGTCCGAGCCAACGCCCGTGTCCACAAGACCGTCCGCATCCGCATCCAGACGACGCGCGATGATGTTGATGTTGTCGCCGACAACAACATCGCCGAACGAGCCCTCTTCGTCTTCCTCGTCAACGCCGCCGAGGCTCGGGCCGTTGCCGCTGTCGTTGGTGGAGACGATGAAGATGTCGTTGCCCTGGCGGCCTTCGAGCCAGTCGTCGCCGCCGCGGCCCTCCAGCACGTCATCGCCGCGGTTGGTGAACAGCTCGTTCTCCGCCGCGCTGTCGCCGGCCGAGGTCTCCGCCACCGCGAGATTGCCGCTCTCGGAGGCCGTGTAGAGCAGATCGGCCAGATCCGAGCCGTCGGCGTTCACATAGTTGGTGTTGAAGTCGCCGACCAGGCGCGCCGTCGTGAAGTCGTTGTCGATATCCGAGCCCGACCCGGTCGACAGGTCGTCGATGCCGCGGATGTCGATATCGGCATTGGTGCCGCGGTAGTTCTGGCGGTTCTCGAAGGTCAGATCCGTCCCGAGATCGCCGGGCACACCCGCCGCGAGATAGTCGATCGCCCCGAGACCGCTCGCGTTGAAGTCCTCCACATCGACGATCGTCGAGGCCGAGAAGCCATCGCGATAGTTCGTCTGGTCCGCCGTGCCGGCCCGGTCAGCCCCCGCCAGATCGCCCCGGAACGGAAGATCCGCCCCGTTGCCCTGGTAATCGGTGCCCGCACCGACCCCGAGGTCAAAGCGCAGAACCCGGTCCGTCGTCACCGCGTTCACCGTGTCGAGCTCGTCCTCGGCCTCGCCGAGACCGGTGAAGTCCTGGTCCGCCACAATGCCGTCGACGATCACGCCCTCGCTGTCCACCACCGGGGTGATCGCCAGGAACTCGTCCACAGAGGCATCCGTCGAGCGCGCAACCGTCGTCAGACGGCCGACCGAGAAGGTCGTCAGCCACAGCGTGTCCGATGCGCCGTCGTCATTGCTGTCGCTGCCCGCCGTGGTGCTGCTGTCGCCGCCATAGATGCCGCCATCGGCCTCCCAGACCAGGTTGTCGGAGTCGCCGCCGCCGATCAGAACGTCCCGGCCGTCATCGGCAACCCCGTCCGCCCCGTTCACCGAGATCGTGCCGGCCGAGGTGTCGAACAGGTTCGGGTTGTGCCGGTGCGTCAGCAGGAACTCGAGATCGCCGCCCATCAGCAGGTCCGAGCCGCCGAGGCCGTACACCTCGTCGTTGTCATAGCCCGCGATCAGGATGTTGCCGCCATCCTCGGCGGTGATCCCGACGCTGACACCGTCGACCACCGAGCTCTCCGCGCTCGAGCCCACAATGATCGTCTGCGCCGTCACACCCGGGGAGAGACCCGGCACCCGGTACTCCGCCGCCTCCAGCGAGAAGTCCCGGTTGTCGCCGAAGAACAGATCCGGGATCACGTTCTCGATCTCGACCAGGCCCACGATGTCCGAGCGCACATCCTCGGCCTCGTCCACCGCAACCTGCGGGTTGTCCGGCCCGAAGGTCAGCCCAGAGCCCTCATTCGCAACCACAAGCGCGATCGGACCGATCACACCCACATCCGAGTTCGACGGATCGACCGGGCCCACATCCGGATTGCTCTCAGAGCGGAAAATCTCCGGCGTGTCCTCAACCGGATCCGTCGACAGCGGCACATTCACAAGACCCGCCGTGATCGGGTTCGCATCGAACGCCGCCTGAACCGCCGTGCGCAGGCTGTCGAGATCCGTCACACCCGCAAGATCGTCCGCCCCGAGCTCAACCGTGAACGCCGTCCCGTTCACATCGCCCGTGAAGATCGCCGCCTGCACCAGCGGCGCCTGCTCGTCGAAGTTCAGGAACGTGCCCGCCGCGATATACGCCGTCGACTGCTGGTCCGACACCGCCTCGTCGAAGAACTTGTAGAAGTTGCCCGACGCGTTCACGTTCTCGATGTTCTGGATCCGCGCCGCGTCATTGCCGAGCCGTGTCGAGATAACGCCGATGTCCTCGCCCGCGATCAGCTGCGCCAGGAAGTCGTCGATGTCGACGCCCGTGTCGCCTGCATTGACGTCGAAGAACTCCGAGTTGCTCGCCGAGGACAGCGAGACCACCACAGGCTCTTCGTCGTCCGAGGCCTCGAGCAGAAGCCAGTCGCTGTCCGCGCTCGCGCTGTCGTCGAAGGTCGCACCGCCGTCGATCTCGCCGTCATCGCCCGAGAAGGTGTCGTCGAGACGCGACAGCTCCTGGTAGATGAAGTCCGCGTTGCGCCCCGTCTTGATGTTGTCGTCGAGACCCCCCGAGCTGACAAAATCATTGCCGTTGCCCGTGAAGATCACATCCGCGCCATAGCCGCCCAGCACGATGTTCCCGTTCAGGTTCGTGCCGGTGCCGTCAAAGCCCGTCCCGTCGAAGAACAGATCGCCCGAAAAGCCGATATTGGCCGGGTCGCCCGAGGTCAGCGTCGGGTTCAGCAGCGCATCACCCCGCGGGTGCGCGTCGATGATGTCGAAGTTCGACACATCGATGATGTCCCGGAACGCCTGGTCCTGCTCGTCGAACTCGATCGCGCCAGAGCCGTCGATGTCGATGCCCTCGAGCTGCTCAGACGGATCCGTCAGGTCAATCCGCACATCCGCATCGCCCGCAAGCCGCAGCGTGTCGATCGCATCCGCATCGCCCGCAACCACAAACTCGCCGTTCGCGTCAACGCCGCCGATCTCCTCCGCACCCGCAACCGAGTTCAGCTCCAGAAGCGTCGTCACCCCGTCAAGCTGCGTCGCCTCCGGACGGAACGACCCCGTCACGTCAAACAGATCCTCATCCGTGTCCAGCGCGCTGTCGCCCTCGATCGCAAGCTCCGACAGAAGCGTCGTGATCGGCTCCGCGAAAATCACCTCGACCGTCTCGGTCGCAAGCGCAAAATCCCGCGCAAGCTCCGCAACCGTCAGACGGAACGCCTCTTCCTGGCTGAAGCCCGCCTCGACCCGACGGTCGATCGCGTCGTTCGCAACGTCCACATAGAACGTGAACCCGCGCACATCCCCCTCGGTCGCGTCGTCCGAGAACGGATCGCGCCCAAGGTTGTTCCGGTAAAGCTCACGGACAACACCCTCGACCGAGAGATCCCCGTAAAGCTCGCCAAACTCCGTCAGAGACCCGTCAGGCTTCGTGAAAACCGCAAACGTGTTCGCAAGATCCCGAACCGACGCAGACCCGTCCTGAAGACCCTGGCTCCAGAACGTCAAACCGCCCGCATCCGGCTGACGCCCCAAAAACACCTGGTAGAAGCTCGTCACAGTCCGCGTCGCATCCGCCGCGTCAGACGTCACCAAAAGCGTGATCGCCTGGTCAAGCGTCTCCGGCTCCTCAGCCAGAATATCCGCAACAACACCGTCAATCAGCGCCTCGTCCGAAGACCCAGCCTCAACCGGACCCGAAATCCGAAGAACATTCTGTACGCCAGCCTCAAGGGCCAAAATCTCAGCGTCGCTCAGCATCGCTCTCACCTGTCCTCTCATACGCCGTACAAACAGTCCGAAAACACAACGAGATCGGCCTGCCCTGACGGCAGCTTTTGTCCTCAAGGATCACATAACGAACTCGTAGGGAAGTTGGCCAGGGAAACTTGGCCGCAGGCGTACAGCAAAACCAATACGTTGCCCAAAAGCTTCAGTCGCGGACAAGGCTTGGAAACGACCAGCCGATCGCCCGCGCTCAGAGGATCTCGTCGAGAGCGGAACCGAGGGCTATTTCGCGATCTGTCGGGTCGTTTATGACAATTACTTGCCGTTGGAGCGTCTGGGAATACACCGAATGTGGAACACCGTCCGCCGCTTGACCGGCCGCGCCGAATGCGATGGAGCGCAGAAGCTGTCCGTCCCCCGTCTTGTCGCACTCTTCGGCAATCAGGATGAGGCTCGAGTAGCTCTTAAGCAGGCCTCCGGTGCGGTGAAACCATTCAACTGCCACAAACCGCTCGTCTTTGTACGTGAAGCGTGCATCGGCCACCGTGTAGGCGGACTTTAGGCTGCCTCCTGTCTCCGGCTCACTCCAGTCGAGATCCGAGAGCTTCATGGCCATCTCTCCTCACCGTTACACTGAGATCGAAACGAGGTAGACCCCATACGCCACATAAGTG